>JBDRPM010000072.1:0-16289 GCA_043827005.1 Pseudomonadota bacterium
GGTTGAGCCTTGTTCTTGGTGTTAAAAAAGTGATTAGAAACGGGTTGACACTTCTTGGAGTTTCGGCACCGGAAAGAATGTAAAAAAATGAGGTCTACCTTAAAAGGCATCTTAAAATATCTGATTTATATGTTTATTGCCGGTTGGATGTTTTTATTGGGTATTGTTGTCGGCCGTGGCACTTCTCCTGTGAAATTTGATACCCAAAAATTTCAAGACCGGCTTGAATCGATTGTCCAGGCACAGGGCAAACAAAAAGGTCGAACCACAAAGAAAATGGATTTGGAATTTTTTGGTGCCCTGGATCATCCCATTCCAACGGAAGGTGCTTTTTCTTCCCAGCAAACAAAAGAGATCATCCCTGGAAAAGAAAGCCATATCCCGGTCATTGAAGGGAGTCTTCCGTTTAAAACCAGCCTCAAGGCATCAACGGTTAAAAATCAGGATGTTCAAAAGCCGGAACCTAAAAAACCGGAAATTAAAAAGCCAGAGACTAAAGAACCAGGACTAAAAGCACAAGAACTTAAAACATCAGAGGCAAAAGCATCAGGGACCCAAAAAACAGAGGATAAAACACCATTGGCACCTGAACCGGCATCGGGTAAAGCCGGTCAATACACCATTCAAATCGCAGCTTACAAAGACTTTAAAGATGCGGTGACACAAATGGCACAGCTTGAGAAAAAAGGATTTGCAGCCTACCGGGTAAAAACCATTATCAACGGGGTCACCTGGTACCGGATCAGGACCGGCGCATTTTCAGACTATGACCAGGCAAAATTGTTTAATGAACGCTTAAAAAAAGCCCGTATCAATGCGATGATCATAAAAAAGGATAACCCATGAAAATATCAAGGGAAGAAGTGGAAAAAATGGCCCACCTGGCCCGGTTGGAGATTGATGATTCACAAACCGAAAAACTGGCTGAACAATTGAGTCATATCCTGCAATATATTGATAAGTTAAAAGATGTTGATGTTGAAGGGGTTAAGCTGTCTTCTGACGCGGCATTTATGAACAATGTGTTAAGGCAGGACCAGGTCAAATCCTCTCCCGGGCCGAACGTGACCCTGGCCAATGCACCGGAACGGGATGGGGATTTTTATACGGTTCCCAGAATTGTAAAATAGATCAAAGAAAATTTTTGGACCAGGTAATTTTGGGACCAGGCAATTTTTGGACTAAGCAATAAGGATAGGCACAAATGAACTTTCATGAATTGACCATTGGCAAAGCCAGGCAACTTCTTTCAGCTAAAAAGATTTCTTCACTTGAATTGACAACCGCATTTTTAGACCGCATCAAAACCCATGATAAGGATATCGGAGCATTTATAACGGTTGACCCGGAATCTGCCCTGGAGCAGGCCAAAAAAGCAGATGCTGATATTGCAGACCATAGGGCCGGTGCATTGACTGGTGTGCCCATTGCTTTAAAGGACCTGCTGTGCACCAGGGGGATAAAGACCACTTGCGGTTCCCGGATCCTTGATAATTTTGTGCCTGAATATGACGGTACAGTGGTGTCCAGGTTAAAAGACAGCGGGGCCGTGATGATCGGCAAAACCAATCTGGATGAATTTGCCATGGGGTCTTCCACTGAAAATTCTTCATATAAGGTTACAGCCAATCCCTGGAATAAAGCCTATGTGCCCGGCGGTTCCAGCGGCGGATCAGCCGCAGCTGTTGCAGCCCAGTTTTGTTGCGGCGCATTGGGAACCGATACCGGAGGGTCTATCCGGCAGCCAGCCTCCCATTGCGGCGTGGTGGGCTTAAAGCCGACTTATGGCAGGGTTTCCCGGTTTGGCCTGGTTTCCTATGCATCTTCTCTTGATCAGATTGGGCCGATCACCAAAAATGTTGAAGATGCAGCCTTGATCTTGAATGTGATATCAGGCAATGATCCAATGGATTCCACCAGTGCAAAAGTTGATGTCCCCGATTTTACAGCAGCCTTGAAACAATTTGACAAGGATGCGCTAAACAAAATGACTGCTGGCATTCCCAAAGAATATCTGTCTGTTGACGGTATTGACCCTGAAGTTGAGGCTGTGTTTAATGATGCAGTAAGGGTGTTTAAAGATCTGGGGGTTCAGATAAAACCGATTTCATTGCCCCATGCCGAGTATGTGGTGGCGGCTTATTATATCATTGCCCCGTGCGAAGCCAGTTCCAACCTGGCCCGGTTTGACGGGGTGAAGTACGGGTTCAGGGATCACACCAGCGATGATTTGATGGACCTGTATAAACGCACCAGGTCCAAAGGCTTTGGCGCTGAAGTTCAGCGGCGGATCATCATCGGGACCTATGCTCTTTCAGCCGGGTATTATGATGCGTATTACGGCAGGGCATCCAAGGTCAGAACCCTGATCATGGATGATTTTACAAAAGCGTTTGAAGGGTGTGATTTTATCCTGTCCCCGGTGGCCCCGGCTCCGGCATTTAAAATCGGTGAAAATGTGGATGATCCGTTGACCATGTATCTGTCTGATATTTTTACCCTGTCCGCCAACATGGCCGGGATTCCCGGGATGTCTGTTCCGGCAGGGTATTCATCCAAAGGGTTGCCCATCGGCATTCAACTGATGGCCCGGCGGTTTGATGAGCTGTCATTGTTACGGGCAGGATACGGATTTGAACACACCCGGTGTCTGGATAAAAAATTTCCTGTTTTGTAGTGTTTCAGGTCGCATTTGTAAAGCTTTTAAGGAGGTCAACGATGTCAACTATTCAACCCCAGGGTGATAAATTAAAAAAAGCAGTCCAATGGCTGTCGGAGCGTCGAACCCAAAACCCGGACATCAATCTGTCAAAACTGGCGGATGAGGCCAGTTTTCGGTTTGATTTAAGTCCTAAGGATTCCGAGTTTCTGCTAAAGTTTGTAAATGATGACAACCATCAGAATCCTGCCTGAAATCCTCTCCAACCAGATTGCTGCCGGAGAAGTGGTGGAACGTCCGGTTTCCATTGTCAAGGAACTGGTCGAAAACAGCATTGATGCAGGAGCAACCAGTATAACAATTGAAATCGCCAATGGGGGCAAGTCTGTGATCCGGGTGTCGGATGACGGCATTGGATTGTCCCGTGATGATGCCCTGCTGGCCATTGAACGCTATGCCACCAGCAAAATATATACAACAAAGGACCTGTTTTCCATTTCGACCATGGGATTCAGAGGAGAGGCCCTGCCGTCCATTGCATCGATCTCAAAAATGTCCCTGGTTACCCGGACCCGGGATGCAGATATTGCCACCCGCATTGATATGGCCGGAGGCAGGATACTCAATGTGTCTGATGCCGGTGCCCCGGTGGGAACCATGGTTGAAGTAAAATCTTTATTTTATAATACACCGGCCCGGAAAAAATTTTTAAAATCAGATCAAACCGAGATCAGCCATGTGAATGATGCCATCTTTGGCATGGCCCTGGGACACAAAGACATCCGGTTCCGGTTGTTTGTCGATCAAAAAATGGTAAAAAATTTTTCTCTTTCAGATGATCTGTTCCAGCGATCTGTTCAGATCATAGGCGCTGAGGCATCTGATAAGCTGTATGCACTTGATTTTTCAGATTCATTGGTTAAAATTTATGGGTATTGTTCAAACCCCGGCTTGACCCGGAGCACGTCTTCCAAAATCTTTTTATTTGTCAACCGTCGCTTGATTTATGACCGGGGATTGATCTCTGCCATATTCAAAGGCTACCGGAGCAGGATCATGAAAGGCCGGTTTCCTGCCGGGGCTTTTTTTATAGATATCCCCTTTGATCAGGTGGATGTCAATGTTCATCCCTCAAAACGGGAAATCCGGTTTTTTGACGGACAGCGCGTTTATCAGGCCCTGGCTATGGCCGTTGAAAACACCCTGGCCCATGCCCAGCAGGATATGCGGGTGTATTCTTCAGCCCCGCCATTTCAGGATCTGGCTCAGGATTTGTCACAGAATCTGGCTCAGGATTTGAGTCAGGATCAGGTGACATACGATCAGAAAACAATTGATTCAATCACAGATGACCGGGTAAGAGAAAATCCAACAGCACCCTTTGGATTCAAGATGGCAAAGCCAGGGATAAAAATGCAGACAGATCACCCGTCGGATTCACACCCTTTTGGTGCCATGAACATTATCGGTCAGGTCCTGGGAACCTATATTCTTGCGGAATCAGACCAGGGCCTTGTGATGATTGATCAGCATGCCGCCCATGAACGCATTGTGTATGAACGGCTCAAACACCGGTATGAATCCCTGGATGTTCAGAGCCAGACGCTTGTTGTGCCCGAGACCCTTGAATTTAGTTTTAAAGAAGCAGACCTGTTGACCCGGCTGTTACCGGATCTTCTTTTGCTGGGGTTCAACATTGAACCCTTTGGCGGATCAACCTTTGTGGTCAAGGCCGTGCCTGCAATGATTGACGGGCGAGAAATCAGATCCATTCTCATTGACATCATTGAATCTGCTTTGATCAAAAAAGAGGGGGGGGCAAGCCATGCCTGGTTAGACGACTGCCTGATGCTTATGGCCTGTCATACAGCTGTCCGCGCCAATAAAACCCTGCATCCTAAAGAAATGCAGGCTCTGGTGACAGATCTTGAACTGTGTAAAAATTCTCGGCATTGTCCCCATGGCCGGCCGATTGTGATTTATTGGAGCAAGGCAAAGATTGAACAGCTGTTCAAGCGGGTGGTGTGAGCCATATGGTTATCCCAAGTGCTGTAAACCCCCTTCCTTCAGTTGGGGGAGGATGTCAAAGATATTCCCAGAATCGCCAGCCAAAAGATTGTTTAGCCGGACCCTGGCTGGGGATGGTTGGCATCATTTTTTCCGGATTCTGCCGCCGGAGCTGTTCGTATTTTTCTTTTTCTTTGTTGACCAGTTGATTATAAATCATGGTCTCCCTGTCAAAAACCTGTTTGTTAATTTTAGCAGTAATATAATTCACTTTAGGAATGAGATCGGAAATTATTTTGGACTGCTCTGAAAAGATCATAAATCGTTTGTTTTGAATATCATAAATCCGGGTGTCTATGCTGAATGCATCTGAAAACTGTGTGATACTGCCGGTCAGAACATAATCTGAACCGGTCAGCTTGGACAGGGTTTTAATCCGTGTGTTCATATCGGTGCTGCCAATGGTTTTTAAGTGTTTTTCAACGATGTTGTCCGGAACCACATTGACATGTCCTTTCCAGGCCAGTCTGGAATGAAGCATTTTAAGGATACCGGTTTGCAGGTACACGATATTATCGGACGAAATGGTTTCAAAGGGTAAAATGGCCATGGTTTTAATGTCCTGGGCAGAGCTTTTCATGGGTAAAACCGTTGAGATGAAAATAAGAAGGGTGATGAAAATCAAAAATTTAAGCCTGTGATGGGTATTCAAAATATCGTTCTCCTAAAGGTGTTTTTTAATCAATTGGCTGATCATCTTCGGATCGGCTTTTCCTTGGGTTTCTTTCATGATCTGTCCCATGAAAAAACTGAAAAGCTTTGTTTTACCACTGCGATAGGCACCTGCCTCATCCGGGTTCCGGGCGATCACGGCTGTCACCATATTTTCAAGCGCCAACAGATCTGATACCTGTTCAAGCCCTTTTTCCTGAACAATGGTTTCAGGATTTTTATTGGTTTCTACCATGTCTTCAAATACAGTTCTGGCTGTACCGGCAGTGATTGTATTGGTTTCAATCAAAGCCAGTAATTTTGAAAAGGCCTGGGCCGTGACCGGTGTTTGTGTGATATCAATGCCTTTGGCGTTGAGCATGGCCAACAGATGGGTCATTACCCAGTTGGCTGCCTGTTTTTTGTCCGTAAGATCAGCCGCTGTTGTTTCAAAAAAATCAGCCAGTTCAATAGAAGAGGTCAAAACCATTGCATCCTCGGCAGCCAGGCCATACTCAAAGATAAACCGGTTCTGTCTGGCATCCGGCAGTTCGGGCATCTGTTGTTTCATGCGGTCAATCCACGGGTCGTCAACAATAAGAGGGACCAGATCCGGATCAGGAAAATAACGGTAATCATGGGCCTGTTCTTTTCCGCGCATGGAAACGGTTTTGTTTTTTGACGGATCCCATAACCGTGTTTCCTGAATCACAAAATTGCCTTCTTCCAGCACATAGGTCTGGCGTTCAATTTCATAGAGAATGGCTTTTTCAACATTCTTAAAGGAGTTCAGGTTTTTTAATTCTGTGCGGATGCCAAACGCTTCTTGCCCCACAGGTCGCAAAGAGATGTTGGCATCACACCGGAAGCTTCCCTCTTCCATGTTGCCGTCGCACACATCAATATATTTAAGGATGGCATGCAGTTTTCGAAGATAGGCACCGGCCTGCTGGGCAGTGCGGATATCCGGGTCACTGACAATTTCAATCAATGGAACCCCGGTGCGGTTTAAATCCACCATGCTTTTGGCTCGAACAGGGTCATGGATCAGCTTGCCGGCATCTTCTTCCATGTGAATCCGGGTGATGCCGATGGTTCTTGCCCCTCCTGATTCGGTCTGGATATCCAGATGACCGTGCTCAGCAATGGGCTGGGCATATTGGGATATCTGATAGCCTTTGGGCAGATCCGGGTAAAAGTAATTTTTTCGGTCGAACCGGCTTTCCCGGTTGATGGTGCAATTGGTGGCCAGGGCTGCTTTGATGGCAAACGAAACAGCAGTTTTATTGAGTACCGGCAGCATGCCCGGCATACCCGTACACACAGGACAGGTATTGGCGTTGGGAGGATTTCCAAATTGTGTGGAACATGAACAAAAAATTTTGGTTTTTGTCTTTAATTGTGCATGGACTTCTAGACCAATGACCGGTTCAAACTGCATACAGATAACGTTTCCTTAATTTAAAATTAACAACAACTTTGCTTTATAACCTTGATATATTGATTAATCAATATAATTTTTATTGCATTAATGCGTGTGAAACTATAAAAATAGGACCAATTGATTTTTGGCTGCAATATTTTTTTGTACAGATAGTTACAGGACAAACACGTTTATGAAGTTTTTCTTTTGTGTCATGGGTATGGTAATGATTGTTGAAGGGTTGCCATACTTTGCGTTTCCTGAAAAAATGAAAGCAATGGTGCACATGCTGCTTGCAATGGATGAACCAGTGTTGAGACGATTTGGCTTTGGGTTGATGCTGACCGGATTGTTCATTGTTTACCTGGCAATGGCAGGACGTTGATGTTTCAACTATCCGATTATGGCTATGATCTGCCAACAGATCAGATTGCCCAGATCCCCTGTGACAACAGAAGTGACGCAAGGCTTTTGTGCTTGAACCGGCAGACGCACCAGACGTCACACCACCAATTTAAAGATATCTGTTCGTTGCTTAGACCTGATGATCTTCTGGTGATCAACAATACCCGTGTGGTCCCGGCAAGGTTGTTCGGACATAAAGAGAGTGGCGGGAAAATTGAAATTTTGATCATTGATTATGTTGCCGGGGTAAAGCATCTTGAGCAGACCGGGTTTTTTCAGTGCGATTGTCTGATCAAAGCATCCAAACAGCCCAAACCCGGGACAAAGCTGATACTGGCCCATGGGGTTCAAGCAAGGGTTGTGGCGGTAAAAGACAATATGGTTGAGATCTGTTTTTTAAACGGGCCAGATTTTTTATCCTTTTTAAATGAATCAGGTCAACTGCCCCTGCCGCCCTATATCAAACGGGATGATACCCATACCGGCATCAATGATCCTGAAGATTATCAGACAGTCTATGCACGGACAAAAGGGGCTGTGGCAGCTCCCACGGCAGGACTTCATTTTACACAAAGTCTGATGGCGGATCTTGAGCAAAAAGGCATTGAGTTTGCTCCGATCACCCTGCATGTGGGGTATGGCACCTTTGTGCCGGTGCGGGTGGATGATATCCGGGATCACAAGATCCATTCAGAATCTTTTTCAATGTCAAAAGAGAGTGCCGATAAAATTAATCTGGCCAAGTCTCAACACCGCAGGATTGTTGCCGTGGGCACCACCAGTGTTCGAACCCTGGAATATCTGGCTGATCCGGATGGTCGGGTCAAGGCTTTGGACGGGGTGTGTAATTTGTTTATCTATCCGGGATACACGTTTAAATGTGTGGATGCCATGATTACCAATTTTCATCTGCCCGAATCAACCTTATTAATGCTGGTGTCAGCGTTTTACACCCGTAAGAGAATGCTGGCTGCCTATCAGGAAGCCATTGATACAGGGTATCGGTTTTTCAGCTATGGCGATGCCATGCTCATTGAATAAAAAATGTCACTGAATAACACCATAATAACCCCCATGCCCTGGCGGGCATAACAAAATATGAAAGAATTCAGTGAGTTGATCTGTTCTTTCAAATAAAAAAAATGAGTAACCAACCCTATGTTAACATTTGAAATACTCCATGAATCCAAAGAGTCTGCGGCTTTTGAACACTGCAATGCCAGAGCCGGGACCATCACAACAGCCCACGGACAGATCCAGACCCCTGTGTTTATGCCCGTGGGAACCCTGGGGTCGGTGAAAGCGCTGAGCGTAGAAGACCTGGATCATTGCAGGGCTCAGATCATTCTGGGCAATACCTATCATCTGTATCTGAGGCCTGGATGTGAAGTGATTCAGCATATGAACGGTCTGCATGAATTTATTCGCTGGAATAAACCCATGTTAACAGATTCCGGGGGATTCCAGTTTTTTTCGTTGGCAAAACTTTCCAAATTCACTGATGAAGGGGTCAAGTTTCAATCCCACATTGACGGGTCAAGGCATTTTTTTTCCCCGGAACGGTGCATTGAGATCCAGATGACGCTGGGTTCGGATATTATGATGTCACTGGACTGGTGCATGGGGTATCCGGCAGGCGAAACACAAGCCTTAAAGGCATTGGACATGACAACCGCCTGGGCCAAGCGGGGCTTTGATTTCTGGCAGGAACACGGAGCCGTCAATAATCTGTTTGGTATTGTGCAAGGCGGCATGTACAAACACCTTCGCACGCTTTCTGCTGAACAATTGACCCGGATCGATTTTCCCGGCTTTGCCATTGGTGGGCTGAGTGTGGGCGAGCCAAAAGAGCTGATGTATGAGATGGCAGAGCACACCCTGCCGCTGCTGCCCAGAGAAAAACCCCGGTATATCATGGGGGTGGGAACACCTGAAAACCTGGTGGAGCTGGTGGGTATGGGCTGTGATATGTTTGATTGTGTAATGCCATCCAGAAATGCCAGAAACGGTCAGTTGTTCACATCATATGGGACCATTAATATTTCCAATGCAAAATTTAGGTTCGACAAGGACCCCATTGATGAAAAATGCCGGTGTTATACCTGTCAAAACTATACAAAGGCCTATCTGAGACATCTGTATAAATCCAGGGAGTTGCTGGCATATCGTTTGAATACCATTCACAATCTGTATTACTATCTTGACCTGATGGCCAAGATGCGGCATGCTGTTGCAAATGGAACCTTTTTGACCTTTAAGCAGGATTTTTATTCAAAAAGAGAACTCTAAAGAGGTGGCGGATGGTGAATAAGATTAATTTAACAAAGATGAATCATAGGAAACAGATCCATGCATGAAATGGGAGTGGCCCAGCAATTGTTTCAGATTGCCCTTGATTCCATCCCGGATGATATCAAGGACCCAAAAGTTGAACAGGTAAATCTGAAAATCGGTCGACTGGCTGCTGTGGTGGAGCACAGCCTGACCTTTTGTTTTGAGGTCATCTCAAAAAACACGCCACTGGAAGAGGCCCAATTGAACATTGAGTTTGTCCCGGTAACAATTCATTGCAGGGCGTGTGATAATCGCTGGGAGGTGGATAATCCTGTGTTTACCTGCCCCTTTTGCGAGAAAAATGATATTGAGCTGGAAACAGGCAGAGAAATTCAGATTACGTCCATCATTCTGGCGGACTGATAAAAAAATGGTTGGGTTTTATTTATTTTTTTATATAATGATAA
This sequence comes from Pseudomonadota bacterium, assembly GCA_043827005.1. Classification (GTDB taxonomy): domain Bacteria; phylum Desulfobacterota; class Desulfobacteria; order Desulfobacterales; family Desulfobacteraceae; genus Desulfobacula. The sequence goes on from JBDRPM010000072.1 coordinate 9,947, forward strand.
ACCCCAATTTACACTTACATAACAATAGAAAGTTTTAAAAAGGAAGTTTTAAAAATGCACATGGAAATTGATATCCAGAAAGATGTTCTGGCTGCCAATGCAACCAAAGCAGCTAAAAACAGAGACTATTTTAAATCCTGCAATGTGTTTGTCCTGAACATGATGTCATCACCGGGATCGGGTAAAACCCAGTTATTGTGTGAAACCCTGTCCGAACTGATGCCGGATGTACGAACCGGGGTGATTGTCGGTGATATCTGTACAGCCAATGATGCAGACAGGTTGAAAACAACAGGGGTTAAGGCCATTCAGATCAATACGGATCAGTTTGGCGGCGATTGTCACCTGGATGCCCATTTGATCCTTCATGCGGCAGAGGACCTGGGCTGTGAAGATCTGGACCTTCTGATAGTGGAAAATATCGGGAATCTGGTCTGTCCTGCTGAATTTGATATTGGTGAAGATGAGCGGGCCGTCCTTCTCAGTGTCACTGAAGGGGAAGACAAGCCATTAAAATACCCGCTCATGTTCCAGGTGGCCAGCATTGCCCTGTTAAATAAAATTGATCTGCTGCCTTATCTGGATTTTGATGCAGACCTGGCTGAAGCAAACATGAAAAAAGTGCAGCCGGGCCTGCCCGTGTTCAGAATTTCAGCCAAAACAAAAGAAGGGATGGCGCCCTGGCTGGAATGGCTCAGGCAGAGCGTGGCCCAAAAGACAGGCAAGATTATTTAATATCCGGTTGATCTGAATTGTTAACCAGTCAGAAAATAATTTTCTTGCTATGACCATTTTTAAGACCTATAATAAGACCATAATTAAATTTTATATGTGAGGTCATGGAAATGGAATCTGTTTTAGCAAGATGCTCAGCAAGCATCTCAGAATTAAAGAAAAATCCCTCTTTTCTTATTGAACAATCAAAGGGTGAGCCTATAGCAATCCTTAATCATAACAAACCGACAGCATACCTGATCCCTGCGGATACTTACGAGTTAATGCTTGAAGAAATAGAAGATTATCAGCTTGGGTTAATTGTCAAAGAGCGTCAGCATGAAAAAAGTTCAGCAGTAGAAGTGCGCATTGATGAACTATAAGCTCAAGTTTCTGCCTGCAGCATTAAAAGAGTGGAAGAAGCTAGACAGCCCACTGCAAATTCAATTTAAGAAAAAGTTGGCAGAACGCCTATGTCAACCACATGTTCCGTCTTCAAAACTCTCTGGCTTCGAAAACCATTATAAAATAAAGCTTAGAACAACTGGATATAGACTTGTCTACGAAGTAAACGAAAATGAAATTTTTGTGCTGGTCATTGCCGTTGGAAAAAGAGACAAAAATATAGTCTATAAAAAAGCTAAAAAAAGATAATTGGAAAAAAAAGGATGGCAATGCAAAAAAAAATGGCATTTGCCGGGTCCTGGTATCCGGCAACCGCAGAGGCGTGCAAACGATCAATCATTGAATTTTTAGCTGAAAAGCAGGGTCCTTTGTCCGGCCCGTTTATTGGCGGGATTGTTCCCCATGCAGGCTGGTTTTTTTCCGGTTCCATTGCCTGCCGGGTGATTGCCTCTCTGGTGTCTGATTGTCCGGTGGACCTTGTTGTTCTTTTCGGAGGGCATCTGCGTCCGTCTTCTGCGCCGTTTGTTTTGTCCCATGGGGCTGTTCAAACCCCTTTCGGGGATATCCAGGTGGCAGAACAACTGATCAAAGACCTGTTAAACGATCAGTCACACAAAGGAGCTGAGCCACCCCTGCATATCCTGGCAAAACCACCGGATCAGTTTGCCGATGACAATACGCTGGAACTGCAATATCCGTTTATCCGATATTTTTTCCCCAGGGCAAAAATTTTCGCCTGTTGTGTTCCACCATCCGAACAGGCGGTAAAGGTTGGCAGGGCAGTTATTGCGGCAGCCGGAAAACAGTACAAAACAATCAGGGTTATCGGCTCCACAGATATGACCCACTATGGCCCGAATTTTGGGTTTACCCCGTCCGGGACCGGACCTGCGGCAGTGGAGTGGGTCAAACATGAAAATGACCGGTCTGCAATTGACGCTTTAATCCGGATGGAACCTGAAAAAATTATTGCACAGGGCCTGAATCACCAAAATATGTGCTGCGCCGGTGCTGCTGCAGCAGCGGTTGCCGCCTGCAGGGCAAATGGCGCAGTCTGTGCAATTGAACTGGACTACGCCACAAGTTATGAAAAATCAGCTGATACCAGTTTTGTGGGGTATTCAGGTGTTCTGTATTCAGCAACCTGATCCGGAGCGGCTATGGTTTAAGATCCTGAGCCGTTCATGCCCCATAGTTCCAAGCAAATCTTTCAGCTTTGTTGTCCGGCTTTTATTTTCAACATTGCCTGTTTGATTCGATCTATTGCTTTGTCTGAACCCAGGGCCAGCAGCATCTCAAAAATGCCGGGGCTTACAGTGGTGCCGGTGAGAGCAACCCGCAGGGGCTGGGCAATTTTTCCGAATCCAAGGCCGGTCTCTTCCATGATGATTTTCAACAGATTTTCAAGGCTTTCCTGGGTAAAGGTATCACAGGATTGAATTGCGTCAATGCAGCGCTGCAAAAGTTCAGCCGTATCAGGTTTTAGAAATTTTTCAACAGCTTTTTCGTCAAATTCTACAGCATCCTGGTAGTAAAATAAAGCGCCCTGGGCCATTTCCACAAGGGTTTTGCTTCTGGGCTGAAGGCTTTGAATCACCTTGTGGGTAAATTCATTGTTTTCTGCTTTTATTCCCAGGTCATTCAAGTGAAACAATAAGGGTTCAGCCAGTTCTTCCGGGCTCTTTTGCTGGATATGCTTGGCATTGAGGGCAATCAGTTTGTCCACATCAAACATGGAGGCAGATCGACCCAGGTGTTCAAGATCAAATTTTTCAATCAGTTCATCTCTTAGAAAAAACTCCTGATCCCCATGGGACCAGCCTAGCCGAACCAGATAATTGATCATGGCATCGGGTAAAAACCCCATTTTCTGGTATTCACCCACTGACATGGCCCCGTGGCGTTTGCTCAGCCGGGCTTTGTCCGCACCCAGGACCATGGGGACATGGCCGAAAGTTGGAAGTTTCGCACCCAGCGCCTGGTAGATCAATATCTGTTTGGGCGTGTTGATCAGATGGTCATCGCCCCGGATAATCGTGTTAATCCCCATGGTCAGGTCATCAATGACAACGGCCAGGTTGTACATGGCTGATCCGTCACTTCGCTGGAGAATAAAATCATCGATTTCCGAATTTTGAAAAGCGGTATTGCCTTTGACCACATCTTCAACCACGATCACGCCTGAGTCCGGCGTTTTAAGGCGGACAACGGTATTGTCACCCCGTTCAAGACCCAGATTTCGGCAATGGCCATTATACATGGGCTTTAAACCTTTGGCCCGGGCCTCTTCCCGCATGGCATTGACCTTTTCCGGGGTGCATGAACAATGATAGGCATTGTTGGTGGCGATCAGTTTTTCAATATATTCATTGTAGATGTCGTATCGCTGGGTTTGAAAATAGGGACCTTCGTCCCAGTCAATGCCCAGCCATTTTAAAGATTCAAAAATAGCATCCACTGATTCTGCTGTGGATCGTGCCGCATCTGTATCTTCTATTCTTAAAACAAATCTGCCCTTTGTCTTGCGCGCATACAGCCAGTTAAACAATGCAGTGCGCGCTCCGCCGATGTGAAGATAACCTGTGGGAGAGGGGGGAAACCGTGTGATGATTGTGTTCATTTATTCTCCAATACTCCAATAAATAGATATTCCATAAAATCCTGATTTAATTATCATAAATCAGCCATTCATTCAAGATCACAGAAAAAAGATAAAGTTTTTTGAAAATAACAACGTTTACGGCATAAAACACTTGACACAGGCAAAAAGCTAGTATAAACCGGAACTATCATGTTATCAGTACTTTAGTTTGGGGTTAAGTGTGGAAAGTACTATCAATTCAAAAAAACAAATCAAAAAGGTTTTTAAAAAAGGAAAGGAGAAAAAGAGGGGAATGCAATACCATTGAACAGGTGTTGCAAAAAAAAGGGAAAGATACAGAAAAAAAAGCAAAAAAAAAGGGAAAAAGGCTCTAAAGTAACAAACACTAAAAGGGTGTTTAAAAAAGGAGAAAAGATGAAAAAATTATTGGTTCCGGTTTTTGCGTTTCTGGTATGTATGGGCTTTCTGGCACAAATTGGGTTTGCCGGGGGGATAGACAACAAACAAAATTTTTCCGCCCGGTATAATGCCACCGGTAGCCGTAATGCGGCTATTGATGGAGCAGATGTGGCAGCTTATAACCCGGCCGGCATTATGCAGCAAAAAAATGGTTTCGTGTTGGAGGGTGATGTGCAGGTTTTGATGAAAAGCTATGAAAACCGTTATGTGGAAAGATCTCCTGCCGCTCACGTCATGAAAGATGAAGATGAACCAGCCATTGTTCCTGGTATTTTTGCTACATATAAAAACGACAATTGGGGCGCTTTTGGAACATTTACCGTAAACGGCGGTGGTGGCCATGTGAATTATGAGAATGGATGTGCCCTGCTTGATTCAATTGAGTATATTGCCAGAGGGGTTGCATTTCAAACTGCTGGTGGTGGTGCTGCTGGCCTTGCAGCCATGCCCGGCGCTACTTTCAGCAATGAAAGGATTGAGGCAGATACCTATTACCTGACCACTACTGTGGGCGGGACTTTTGCATTCAATAATGTTTTCTCTGTGGCTGCGGGCGGTCGGTATGTTTTGGCCCAAAAAGAAGTTAAAGCATTTGCAAATACTACAGCTATGGGAAATTTGGTGGGCGAGTATGAAGAAGAAGCTGACGGATTCGGGTGGATTGCCGGTTTGAACATTAAACCGTCCGATAGCCTATTGCTTGCAGTGCGGTATGAATCTGCTGTGGAACTAACATTTGAAACCAAGCACAATGGTGGGACAAATGTTCTTGGTGGAACAATTTTAGGCCTTGCCGGCAAGCCGAATAATGGGAAATATGATAGAGACCTGCCCGCAGTTCTGGGTCTTGGTGTGATGTTCAAACCGGTTGATAAACTGACCCTGGACCTGTCCTATACCTATTATTTTGAAGAGGATGCAGACTGGGATAATGAGTTTGGCGATGCCTTGGACAATTCATATGACATCAGTATTGCTGCCACATATGCGATTACAAATGCTTTCAGAATTTCATTAGGGTATATGTACACCAATGTGGGGATCGATCCAAAGGATTTTGGCCTGACAGAAAAACTCAGTCCGGTCCTGGATGCCAACTCAATTCACTTTGGCATGGGATATGATTTTTCTGAGAATCTTACTGTTGAATTTGGTGCCATGGTCAATATGTATGACCAAGGGCGTGATGCTACTGCTCCAGCCACAACTGGTGCCCTGGGTACGATTCAATCAGAAACAGAGTACAACAAATACAACACCGGTATTGCATTGGGACTTATCTATAGATTTTAAATCGTTTTTGTTTAACAGCAGGGCCATGGTTTATGTATAAAAATCATGGCCCTGCTGTGGTCTTAAATGGGTCTTAAATGGGGTCAGAGTAAAATTAAATCTTGAAATTCAAATCAGGGAATGTTAATAGATATTTATGGCCCGATTAACAAGAATTACCCCTGTGAATATACCCCTTCACATTATCCAGCGCGGCAACAACCGCCAGGTATGTTTTGCTTCAGATGATGACCATGTTTCCTATGCCACCTGGCTGGAGGAGTATTCTAAACAATACAGTGTGGATATCCATGCCTGGATGATGATGACCAACCATGTTCACCTGCTGTGCACACCGCGCCTGGATGGAGCTGTCAGCCGTATGATGCAGACATTGGGCCGACATTATGTCCGCTATTTTAATTATACATATAGCAGAAGCGGAACACTCTGGGAGGGGCGGTATAAATCCTGCCTGGTCCAGTCAGACAGGCATCTGCTTGAAGTTTACCGATATATAGAACTCAATCCTGTCCGTGCAGGAATCGTATCGGCACCGGATGATTACCCATGGTCGAGTTATCCGATCAATGCATTGGGAAAAGTTTCCAAGCTCTGCACTCCCCACCCGGAGTATTTGAATCTTGGAAAAGAACGGGAAGAACGGTGTAAAGCTTATAAAGCTTTATTTGGATCTGAATTGAACGATCAGCACCTTGAAGAAATTCGAAAAGCAATCCGCAAGGGCTTGATTGTGGGTAATGACCGATTCAGGAGTGAAATAGAAGCATTGACCGGCAGACGGGTCAGAGAAAAAAAGAGGGGAAGACCTGTTGGCTGGCGCAAGCCAAAGGGATAATTTTGTTTAATTTTACTCTGACCCCAATAAGA
>JBDRPM010000073.1:0-43911 GCA_043827005.1 Pseudomonadota bacterium
ATCATATCGCATACAAACACTATCATCAAACAAGGGTTCAGGATGAATCCAGAGAAGAAATCGTTGCCATCTTAGATGCGATGATAAATAAAAACCCGGATTTGGCAAAGTCATTATTGATAAAACATTTTCAGAATTCAAAATTAACGATAAAGAAAGCTGTGCCCTGAACGGAAACAAAACCAGAGTTGGAACATGCTTTTGATAAAAATGGTACGGCCGTTGACCAGAATGGATATATCGGTACTCATCATCACATTTAACCCGAATATTTCACGAATCGTTTTTGCCTTAGCAGCAACACCGCAGATAGGGTGAAAACGGTTCGCCTGCAAGGTGAAATATCCGGGTTAGGCATCTTTGCCAGCAGTTTGCAGCCATGCCCTGGCGGGTGCTATCATGTGCCGGAAGGATTGATATTGATATATTGTTTAAGAGAGGCTTCCAACTGGAGGTCCACCTCTTTTTCAAGATCATACAGGGTTTCACCAAATGCTTTGATGAGTTGTTCAGCCAGAGGAGTCAGTTGAGACCCGCCCCCCTGCTTGCCCCCTGCAGCCGTAATCAGCAGTTTTGCCCCCAGTCGATCCTCTGTGGCTTTAATGCGGCCCCACAAGCCTCTGTAGCCCATCTTCAACTCTTTGGCAGCTGCCTGGAGAGACCCTTTTTCCTTGATCAGGCTTAAAATTTTAAATCGTCCAAGACCAAACACGACATTGCCTTCATCATCTTCGATCCATATTTTTGACCGGGAATGCAGATTTTGTGATTTCATAACCCTTCCATTGTCATCATTGATTCAAATATACAAGAAGGATCATACCCAATAAGGTTTCTTATGGCAATGGCTATGTGAAGCCCTGTTTTTGTATGCAGCTATCCCAATCAGTTACCCAGGTTTTCCGGCTCAGCTTAATTTTTCGATCTGCACAGCACAGGCTTTGTATTCTGCGGTCAGGGTAAACGGGTCAAAAGCCGCATTGGTCAGCCAGTTGGCGTTGCCTTCAGTAAAATGGAAGGCCATCCAAACCATTCCTTTGGGGACTTCATGAGTAACATTGGCAGTCACACAGACCTCCCCACGTCTGGATCTGACCTTGATTTTTTCTCCGTATTCTATTCCCATGTGTGCAGCATCAGCCTGGGAGATATCGGCGGTTTCTTCGCCAAGAAGATCATTTAACCCTTCGCACCGGCCGGTCTGGGTCCGGGTATGGTAATGGTAAAGCCGTCTTCCGGTGCTGAGCACAAAGGGGTATTGTTCGTCCGGGACTTCAGCCGGCGGGGTCCACTGGGCAGGCATGAAAATACCTTTGCCATGGGTGAAATGCCCATCTTTATGGAGAAAAGTTGTGCCGGGGTGGTCAATGGTTGGGCAGGGCCATTGAAGTCCATCCTGCTCGATTCGATGATATTTGATTCCACCCAGAGCCGGGGACAGGACACTGATTTCTGTGTCCCACAGCTCTTGTGCGCTGGATGCTGCCCAGTTGTGCCCGAATCTGCGGGCAAGCTCTTTAAAGATCCACCAGTTGGGTCTGGATAGACCCGGCGGCGGGCTGGCCGTGCGAACCCGACTTACCCGGCGTTCGCTGTTTGTAAAGGTGCCGTCGTTTTCACTCCAGGCAGCAGCCGGGAAGACCACATCGGCAAACCGGGTGGTTTCTGTTAAAAACAGGTCCTGGCACACAATAAATTCTGCTGATTCTAACTCTTTTGCCACTTTGTGCATATCCGGTTCTGTATTGGCAAGGTTTTCTCCGAAGATATAAAATCCTCTGACTTTTTTGCTCACAAGGCCATGCATCATTTCAGGGATCATTAATCCTGGTTTTGCTGGCAGATCAGTGACATTCCATGCAGTTTCAAATTTTTGCCTGGCCCCAGGATCATCCACTTTCTGATAACCGTTAAACACATTGGGCAATGCCCCCATATCGCAGGCGCCCTGGACGTTGTTCTGGCCCCTGAGCGGATTTACCCCGCCCAGTTTTTGTCCCATATTGCCTAAAAGCATCTGCAGGTTGGCAACGGACATGACATTGTTTTTACCACAGGTATGCTCTGTAATGCCAAGTGTGTAGCAGGCCATGGCCGGTTTGACCGATGCCAGCAGCCGGGCGGTTTTGATGATGGTTTGTTCATCCACGCCGCTGATCTGTGCTGCCCGTTCAGGCGGGTATTGGGCCACGGTTTTTTCAAGATCCTCAAATCCTGTACATTTGTTCAATGCAAATTCTTTATCATAGAGCTCCTCTTTGATCAGAACGTGCATGATCCCGTTGAGAAGGGCAATATCACTGCCAACGTTTAATTGAAGATGGATGTCGGCAAAATCAGTCAGCCTGTGTTTTCTCGGGTCCACCACAATGAGTGTAGCGCCGTTTTGTACGGCATTTTTTATAAATGTAGCCGCAACCGGGTGGGCCTGGGTCATATTGGACCCGATCACCAGAATCATTTTTGCCTGATTGAATTGTGAAAAAGAATTGGTCATTGCACCTGAACCGAATGTGGTCGCCAGACCGGCGACAGTGGGAGCATGTCAGGTGCGGGCACAATGGTCTATATTATTGGTTTTAAACACAGCCCTGAATAGTTTTTGCATCTGATAGGAATCTTCGTTGATGCTTCGGGCGCAGGACACACCGGCCAGGGCATCGGGGCCGCTTTCCTTTATAATGGTTTTAAATTTCTGGGGCACAAGATCCAGGGCTTCATCCCAGGATGCCTGTCGAAATTCATTGTTTTCCTTAATCAGCGGGGTGGTCAGTCGTTCTTTGGAATAGATAAAATCAAATCCAAACCTGCCTTTTACACACAGCCGTCCCATATTTGGAGCGCCGTCTGTTACGCCCGTGACCTTAACAATTTTTTCATCTTGAACATGCAGCAGCAACTGGCAGCCAACACCGCAGTAAGGGCAGGTGGTTCTGATGGTTTCAACTTCCCAGGGCCGACAGACATATTGTGATTTTTTTTCAACCAAAGCCCCAACCGGACAGGCCTGGACACATTCCCCGCAGAACACGCAGTCTGAATCTTTTAATGTCTGACCTTCTTTGCCGGCAATGATATGCTGTTCTTCCGATTCTTCCGGCATCCGGATGGCCTGGTTAACCTGGATGTCATTGCATGCTGCCACGCATCGGCCACACAGAATACATCGTGAAAAATCCCTTACAATAAGCGGGTTGATATCTTCTTTTGGAAATCGGTTTTCCGGAACGCAGGACCGGTTCCACTGAACCTGGTATTGATAAGCCAGACTCTGCAGTTCACAATTTCCCCATTTCGGGCACAGGTCCTGAGCGCTTTCCATGTCCAGGGCATTTATTTGAAAATCAGTCCACCCGCTTGACTGGGATGCGCCGATACTGCAATTATGATTACCGGATTCAAGAAGGATTTGAAGCTGTTTTTTTCTGGCAGCGATCACTTTTGGGGATTCGGTCCGAATGTCCATCTGATCACAGGCTTTTGTGTCGCAGGATCTCACCAGATCATCTGTATCTTTTATCTCCACCATGCAGATATTACATGAGCCTTTTGAAATAACACCATCCAGATGGCAAAGGGTTGGGATATCAATCCGGTTCTGTTTTGCCACCTCAAGGATGGTCTGGCCCTGTTCAAACCTGCAGGGATTGCCGTTTAAAATAATGATGCCTTGTTCCATGAACGTCTCCGCAAATAAATTTGTTATGTCATATTTGACATAACGATAGTGTTTAGTATAGAGGACAGGCTTTGTCAAGATTTTGGATGTTTTTTTTGGTCTGGTCATGTTCCATTTTATGGTCACCCCCTGGCATCCATTTTTTCCAACCATTGATTGACAAAAAACCGGTTCCTGTAGATAATGCCAAGTATCTACCCCATCGTTGCAAAAGTCATACGGTGTCATATCCAAGACAGCAGGGTTGCCGCTGCAGTTATCTGCCGCAAACCCCTGCTAACGCAGAAGGTGGCATCGTATGGTTTTCCCGAATGGTAAAAAACCAAGGCGGCCCATGGTCGATATCTGGAAATAAGAGAGGAAAACAATGGTTAAACAATTGCTGTTCAGACTGTGGATTTCATTGGGGATCACCCTTTTGTGTGTGGGCTGCAATGACACAATTGAGCCTGGAAACACGGCATCAGGCACACCATCATCTATCAGGGCAATCGTTGCTGAAGCGGCTATCACAAGCCAGCCCTTTGTTTATGAGGCCCTTGGTACGATTACAGCCCAGGCAGCCAGTACCTTGTCCAGTAAAATTATGGGAACGGTAAGGGATGTGACCGCCAGGGAAGGGGATCGGGTCAGGCAGGGAGAGATTCTGGTTATTTTAGACAAACGACAGGTTGATGTGGGCCTTCGCCAGACTGAGGCCGGACTGTCTGAAGCAATGAAAGCAGAATCTGCCGCTGTTTCAGCTGCAAATGCAGCCAGAGCAGGTGCTGAACTTGCCCAGGCCACTTACAACCGGTACCAGAAACTGTACAAGGAAGAATCCGCCACCCGCCAGGAGTTTGAAGAGGTTGAGGCCCGTCACCGTCAGGCCCAGGCTGCCCTGTCACAGACACAAGCCATGGTGGCCGCTGCCCAGTCAAGGGTTCAGCAGGCCCGGGCCATGGTGTCCGGGGCCGGTATTTCCCAGAAAGATGCAACGATTCTGGCACCCTATGATGGAATCGTGACAGCGAAAATGATCAATGTCGGTGATCTGGCTTCTCCTGGGACCCCATTGCTCACCCTGGAAAAAAAAGGCGGATTCCAGGCAGAGTTTGTGCTTCCCGAACATCATATCCAGGCGATCCATATCGGTCAGTCCATGGATATCAGTATTCCGGCCCAAACCGGTTCTCCCATTATTACCGGTACAATACAAACCATTGCCCCCATGGCAGATGAAAAAAGCCGGTCGTTTGCCGTCAAGGTCATTCTTCCGGAAACCGCCCTGCTTCGTTCGGGTATGTTTGCCAGGGTCAATATCCCGGTGGGCGAAGGCGGTATGCTGTTGATCCCCGAGTCTGCCATGGTTGTGCAAGGCCAGCTCACAGGTTTTTTCCTGGTGGATGATACCCGCATTGCCCGGTTTCGTCTCATGAGAATCGGCAGGCATTTTGGGAGTCAGATTGAAGTCATATCCGGTATGAAGCCTGGAACCCGGTATGTGGTTTCTCCTCCTGCCGGGCTAAAAAATGGCATCAAAGTAGAGGATGCATCATGACCATCAAGCTTGGACCTGCCGGAAAAATAGCCACCTATTTTATCAATTCCAAACTGACACCCTTAATTATTATTGCTTCGATTCTTCTGGGTATTGCCGCAGTCATAGCCCTGCCCAGAGAAGAAGAACCGCAGATTATCGTTCCCATGATTGATGTGTTTGTCCAGATGCCGGGAGCCAGTGCCAAAGAAGTTGAACAGCGGGTGACCAAACCCATGGAAAAACTGCTCTGGGAGATCCCGGGTGTGGAATACATCTATTCTACTTCCATGCCGGGCATGTCCATGGCAGTGGTTCGTTTTTTAGTGGGTCAGGATGAGGAAACCTCCATTGTCCGGCTTCAATCCAAACTGACAGCCAATTATGACAGAATTCCATCCGGTGTGAGTCAGCCGCTCATACGGCCCAGATATATTGATGATGTTCCCATTCTGGCGCTGACCTTCTGGAGCGAGGAGGTGGATCATTACCAGCTCAGACGTCTGGCTGCCGAAGTGGAAGACAGTGTAAAGCAGGAGCCCAATGTTTCGATTACCACCATTATCGGCGGTGAACAGCGGCAGATGAACGTGCGGCTGGACCCTGTCCGTCTGGCAGCCTACGGCCTGGATATGGAACAGGTGAGCCGCCTTGTGGCAACCGCAAATCAGGCATCGGATTCAGGAAGTTTTCCATCGGGCCAGGGCCAGATTGTGGTCCATACCGGCGGCCTTCTCAAGGATGCAAAGGATGTGGGCCGGGTTGTGGTCAATGTCTATAAGGGCCGACCGGTATACCTGCGGGATGTAGCTGTGATTGAAGACGGGCCATCTGATCCTTCTCAGTATGTATTTTTTGGAACCGGCCCGGCAGCCAGTGAAAAAAAGATAAAAATAAAGGATGCATCCCAGGGTATCTTGCCGGCGGTCACCCTGACCGTGGCCAAGCGTAAAGGCACCAATGCCATCAGTGTGGCAGACAAAGTCCTGGAAAGGGTGGAAGATGCCAAAGGACGGATCATCCCGGATAATGTTCACATGACCATCACCCGCCATTATGGTGAAACAGCCAGGGAAAAGTCAGATGAACTGCTGTTTCATATGCTCATTGCCGTGGTATCGGTCACTGTTTTGATCTGGTTTACTCTGGGACATCGTGAGTCCGGGGTTGTGGCCTTTGCCATTCCCGTCACCCTGGCTCTTACCCTGACAACATTTTACCTGTACGGCTATACCTTGAACCGCATCACCTTGTTTGCCCTGATCTTCTCCATTGGTATCCTTGTTGACGATGCCATTGTGGTTGTGGAGAACATGGTCCGTCATTTCAGGCTTAAGGAGAACCAGGGCCGTCCCAGGTTCACTGTGGCCATTGAGGCGGTAGATGAGGTGGGTAACCCCACCATTCTGGCCACGCTTACAGTGATTGCCGCTATTTTGCCCATGGCTTTTGTGGGTGGTCTGATGGGGCCCTATATGCGGCCGATTCCTGTGGGGGCATCGGCGGCCATGTTTTTTTCCCTGCTGGTGGCATTTATTGTCACACCCTGGGCATCGGTGCGAATAATCAAAACAAAAGAGCAGAGCCATCACGGGGAGCATGACACTGAAGACTGGTCCACAAGGCTTTATCGAAAAATCATGGATCCGCTGCTTCACAAAAGTGTCTGGCAATGGGGATTTTTATTGACAGTGGCCGGTCTGCTGTTGCTGGCCTGTGCCCTGGTCGGGTTTGGCCTGGTCCGGGTCAAGATGTTGCCCTTTGACAATAAAAGTGAATTCCAGGTGATTCTGGATATGCCGGAAACAGCAACTCTTGAGGACACTGCTGCTGCTGCCATGGAAATGGGAGAATACCTTAAAACCGTCAATGAGGTGGTGGATTATCAGATCCATGTCGGGACTGCCGGCCCTTTTAATTTTAATGGTCTGGTCCGGCACTATGACTTACGGGACCGGCCCGGTATGGCCGATATCCAGGTGAACCTGGCAGGCAAAGGCAAACGCAGACAACAAAGCCATGCCATTGCCAAGCGGGTGAGGCCTGCTCTGAAAGCCATTGCAGACCAATATGGGGCCAGGGTTAAAATCGCAGAAGTTCCTCCCGGTCCTCCGGTGTTATCCACCCTGGTGGCTGAAATATACGGCCCGGACTATGCCCGGCAAAAAGAACTGGCGCTCAAGGTGCGAAATATTTTTGAAACAACCGATGGCGTTGTGGATGTGGACTGGTACATGGAAGAGGATCAGGTCCGGTTTCACCTGGATATTGATCAGGAAAAGGCTGCCCTGCACGGGATCAGTGTCAGAAAGATTGCCCAGACCCTTAAGCTTGTGCTGCAAGGACAGGCTACAGGATTGCTTCACCAGCCTCTGGAAAAAGAGGATGTTCCCATTGTACTGCAGCCGACGCTGGCATCAAGAGCTGGCATGGACCGATTGGGAGCGGTCAATATTCCGGCAGCAGACGGCAGTCTGGTTGCCCTGTCCTCCCTTTTGAAGGTTAAGCAGACAAAATTGGACACAAGTATTTATCATAAGAATCTGATGCCGGTGATTTATGTTACAGCAGATGTGGCCGGTGCAAAGGAAAGCCCGGTCTATGCCATTCTGGAAATGTGGAAGAAAATTGATGCCCTTACAACATCTGACGGGTATGGCATTGTCCAGCATACGGCAGCACTGCCTGAAACCGATCACAAGCTTGCCATGAAATGGGATGGAGAATGGCATATCACCTATGAGGTGTTCCGGGATCTGGGTCTGGCATTTGCTGTGGTTCTGGTCCTGATTTTTGTTCTGGTGGTGGGGTGGTTCCAGTCTTTTTCAACCCCCTTTGTCATCATGGTGGCCATTCCCTTTTCTTTGATTGGAATTTTGCCGGCCCACTGGGCCATGAATGCTTTTTTCACGGCGACCTCCATGATCGGATTTATTGCCGGGGCCGGTATTGTGGTGCGCAACTCCATTATCCTGGTGGATTTTATCGAATTGCGAATTGCCCAGGGCATGCCGCTGGATCAGGCAGTCATTGATGCCGGAGCTGTTCGGTTTCGCCCCATGATGCTGACTGCTGCTGCCGTGGTTGTGGGGGCTTTGGTGATTCTTTTTGATCCTATTTTCCAGGGACTTGCCATATCTCTTATGGCAGGGGAGGTGGCATCGCTGCTGTTTTCACGAATGACGGTTCCTGTTTTGTATTTCATGGATAAGCGCTGGGAAGCAGGTCATATCAAACCGTCTTCAAAAGAAGCATGATGGAATCCTATGGGCTGATTTTTCGATGGGGAGAAACACATGATACAACAATTTAAAATAAGGTTTTTCATTTTCAGGTTTTTCTGGATTCTGGCAACAAGCTGCCTGATCGTTCCAGTGTCAGGTATGGCATCAGACCTGACGCTTGCCACGGCAGTGAAAATCGCTCTTGAAACCAATCCAGATCTTCAGGCATCAGGTTTTTCAATTCTGTCGGCCCGGGAAAAAATGGTTCAGGCCCGGTCCGGCGCAATGCCCCAGGTCGCACTTACAGGCCAGTACAGCCATACCACCAATCCCATGTGGGCTTTTGGCACCCGGCTGAATCAGGAATCCATTACCACCCAGGATTTTGATCCGGCACGGCTTAATGATCCGGATGGCATTACCAACTATTCATCCATTGTGTCTTTTACCTGGCCGGTCTATGACCGGGGTCAGACCTGGTATGGTATAGACCAGGCACGTCTGAACCAGGAGGCGGCAACCCTTCTTGCAGACCGAACCCGGCAGCAGGTGATTGCCGGTACCATAACCGCTTATATCGGTGTTCTGCTTGCCATGGAGAATCAAGCTGTTCTTGATCAGGTCGTGGAAACTGCCCGCTCTCATTTGAAACTGATACAATCCCGGTATGATGGCGGTTTTGTTGCCAAAAGCGATCTGCTGCGCGCCCAGGTCCATATTGCTGATCTGGAACAGCAAGTGGCTGAGGCAAAAAGTCAGGTTGATATTTCCAAATGCTGGCTGGCAGTTGCCATGGGGGTTGTTGGGATGGATGAGTATATCCTTTCCACCCCTCTTAAATCCGAGGACCTCATTTTGGGAAATCTGGACTCATGGATCAGCAAGGCCCTGACCAATCGGCCGGATTTAAAACACCTGACGCTTCAAAAAAATATGGCTCAAAAAGAGATCGAAAAATCCCAATCATCCCGTAACCCTTCTTTTAATCTGACCGGAAACTATGAAATCAACACAGAAGATTTTCATGACCAGGGAAACAATTATACCATTGGTGCGGCACTCTCAGTACCCTTGTTCACGGGTGGCCGGATTTCGTCCAGCATACGGGAAGCCAGGATTCATTTACAACAGGTTGAGGCTATGCTTAAAGGACTTGACCAGCAGATCTGTGGAGAAACCCGCCAGGCTTTTTTCAATGCCCGGAGTGCCTGGGAGCGGATTAAGGTTGCAACAGCGGTTGTCAGTCAATCCAAAGAGGCCCTGCGTATTGTAAAAAACCGGTATAACAGTGGCCTGTTCACGATTACCGATCTGCTGGATGCCGAGGCCATGGTTCAGAAAAGTTTGACCAATCAACTCAAGGCAGTCCATGATTACAAAGCCGCAAAAACCCGTCTGGAGCTGGCAGCCGGGACCATTGAGCGGGCCTGGAAGCCTTAAATAGTGCCTGACCGAAAACCCGTGTTTGGGCTGCTCCTCTTTGAGCCGTTCAAACACTAAATAGACTTGAGAATATGAATACACTCACTGCACGCATATTTGCCATCAAGCGTTACGCACTGCATGATGGCCCAAACATCAGGACAACCATCTTTTTTAAAGGTTGCCCGCTTGCCTGCCAATGGTGCCATAACCCTGAAGGAATAGACTTTGCTTCCAAGGTAGTCTTTCTTGCTGAAAAATGTGTGGGTTGCGGAGACTGTGTTCAGTGCTGCCCGGAAAAAGCCCTCCAGCTAAACAACAAGGGTATTTATCGTGATAATGAGAAATGCACTTCCTGCGCCGCCTGCGTACAGGCTTGCCCGGCCCTGGCCCATGAAGCGATCGGCAAGATAATGAGTGTGGCCGAGATTGTCGCTGAAATAAAAAAAGAACTGCCCTTCATCGAACAGAGCGGCGGCGGCATAACCTGCTCTGGCGGGGAACCGCTCAGGCAGCCGGAAAGTTTGCTCGCTCTGCTTGAAGCCTGCGGAAAGCTGGGCATACACCGGGCCGTCGATACCAGTGGCTTTGCGCCAACCCAGATACTCTTGAAAGTCGCCTGTCATACCGACCTTTTTCTGTATGATTTAAAACATATGGACAGTATCGTTCATGAACGATTTACCGGTGTCGGTAATGAGCTGATCCTTAAGAATCTGCAAATGCTCAGCAACAACGGCCACACGATTAGAGTTCGCATCCCCCTCATCCGGGCGGTCAACGACGATGATAAAAATATCCGGGCAACTGGTGCCTTTATCGCAAGGTGCAAAGGGGTTCAAGGCATTGATCTTTTGCCCTGCCACCCTTTTGCCACTGCCAAATATCGCAAACTTGGCCTGGATTATGCAGGTGTGAAATTCAAGGCACCGAACAGGGAACAGATATCCAGGGTTTTGGAAATACTTAAACAATATATAGCTGACGTTAATATCGGAGGATAGGATGAACAGTCGAATAGCCAATCTGCGTGCGGCGAGTTTTGAGGCGCAGCCATCAATTTCTATTGAACGTGCTCTTCTTGAAACTTGTTTTTATAAAGAAAATAGCGGCAAATTCTCGCTCCCGGTACTTCGAGCCATGTGCTTTCAACATTTGTGCACCCACAAGACAATTTATATTGGTGAAGGTGAGTTGCTTGTTGGCGAACGTGGTCCCGGCCCAAAGATCGTTCCAACTTTTCCGGAACTGACCTGTCACAGCGCCGAAGATTTGAGAATTCTAAACTCGCGGGCCATGGCCAGCTACCGAGTAGCCCAGGAAGATATTCGCCGGTACGAAGAAGAGGTCATCCCTTACTGGCAGGGCCGCTCCATGCGTGACCGCATTTTCAGCAAAATCCCGGATGAGTGGCGGATTGCCTACGAAGCTGGTCTGTTTACCGAGTTTATGGAGCAACGGGCACCTGGGCATACAGCACTTGACGGGACGATTTACAGCATGGGCATGCTCGATTTTAAAGCCAGGATTGCCCAAAGAATAGGCCGTCTGGATTATCAAAACGACCCGAATGCTTCTGATAAAGCTGAACAGCTCAGGGCCATGGCCATTGCCTGTGATGCTGTCATTCTTTTTGCTGTCCGCCATGCCGACCTCGCTGAAAAAATGGCAATTACAGAGCAAGACCCGCTGCGTCAAGAAGAACTCCGAAAAATCGCAGAAGTTTGCCGCCGTGTTCCGGCACAGAAACCACGAACCCTGCACGAGGCCCTGCAGATGTACTGGTTTGTCCATCTGGGGACCATCACCGAGTTGAACGGCTGGGACGCCATGACTCCTGGTCATATCGACCAGCACCTGCAGCCATTTTATCAAAAAGATCTGGCCGACGGCATTCTTGACCGGGAATCAGCCAAAGAGCTGATCAGCTGCCTGTGGATCAAGGTCAACAACCATACGGCACCACCAAAGGTTGGGGTTACCGCCAAAGAAAGCGGTACCTACAACGATTTCACTCAGATCAATCTGGGCGGTCTCAACCGGGCAGGTGCTGACGCATGTAACGAGGTGTCCTATATTTGCCTTGAGGTCTCTGACGAACTCCATCTGCTGCAACCCCAGCCAAGCGTCCATATCAGCAGCAAGACACCGGACCGCTTCCTTAAGGAGGCGACAAAAGTCATCCGTAAAGGCTACGGCTATCCCTCCGTGTTCAATACTGATGCGGTGATCATGGAACAAGTACTCGTCGGCAAGAGCGTCGAAGACGCCAGAGAGGGCGGCACCAGCGGTTGTATTGAAACCGGCGCCTTTGGCAAGGAAGCATATATCCTCACCGGCTATCTCAATGTGCCGAAGATACTGGAAGTCACCCTCAATAACGGCGTTGATCAACTGACCGGCAAGATGGTCACCATTGCCACCGGTGATCCGACCACCTTTACAACCTTTGATGAGCTCTACCAGGCCTTCACCAGACAACTTGAATATGTTGTCGATCTTAAAATTCGTGTCAACAACTACATCGAGCGAATGTACGCTAAATATTGTCCTGCACCTTTTTTATCAGTGGTCATTCATGACTGTATCGAAAAGGGTCAGGACTACTATGACGGCGGGCCGCGATATAACACCAACTACATACAGTGCTGCGGCATCGGTACGATTACCGACAGTTTGTCAGCGATCAAGTCTCATGTTTATGATGAGGCAACCATTCCCATGGACAGGCTGCTGACTGGCCTGAAGAATAACTTTGCCGGCGAAGAGGCTTTGCGTTTACGACTATGGAACAAAACCCCATTTTTCGGCAATGACGATGATCGAGCCGACGTCATCATGAAGCGGGTTTACGAGTCACTGTATACCGCCATTGATGGCAAGCCCAACACCAAGGGCACAATTTACCATCTGAATATGCTCTCCACAACCTGCCATGTCTATTTCGGAAAGATGCTCGGCGCCTCTGCCAACGGCCGCTTCGCCTGCCTGCCGGAATCGGATGGCACATCACCCTCGCATGGTGCCGATCGCAATGGCCCAACGTCGGTAATCAAATCGCTCAGTAAGATGGATCAGTTGAAATCAGGCGGCACACTGCTCAATCAGCGCTTTCTGCCAAGCGTGCTGGCTTCCGACCAGGATCTTGGCAAACTTGCTGGTCTCATCCGCACCTACTTTATCCTTGGTGGCCACCATATTCAGTTCAATGTTGTCGACACCAAAACTCTGCGTACCGCCCAGGAACATCCGGATGAGTACCGCAACCTGCTGGTGCGGGTCGCAGGTTACAGCGATTATTTTGTCGATCTCGACCGCGAGCATCAAGAAGAAATCATCAGCCGTACCGAACAGGAATTGGCTTAGGGCCCATTTTGTTTGTTATCTGGCCGGTGTACGATTAGCCCGAATATTTCATGAAATATTCGGGCTAGGGTCAGACCTGGTATGGCCTTCAGCATATGATAGATCAGCACAGCCATGGCCAATCGGCCGGATTTAAAACATCTGACAATTTTAAAAAAACCAAAGGCTATGCCAGGAGCATGGCATCAGAAACCAGCTCAACATCTGAAGATTCATAAAATTTTTTCAGCAGATCTTCCACGGTCAGAGTCTTTTTTTCTTCAGAGGATACATCTGAAATAATTCGTCCCTGGTGCAGCATGATCAAGCGGTTTCCGTATTCAATGGCATGTTTCATGTTGTGAGTGATCATCAGTGTTGTCAGCTTTTGCTGAGAAACGATTTTTTCGGTCAGCATCAATATTTGACTGGCTGTTTTGGGGTCCAGAGCAGCAATGTGTTCATCCAGCAGCAGGACTTCAGGACGGATCATGGTTGCCATGAGCATGGTCAATGCCTGGCGCTGACCACCTGAAAGCAATCCCACCTTGTCCAGCAGACGATTTTCAAGACCCAGATCCAGTAGTTTGAGATTGTCTTGAAAAAAAGGCCTGTCCTTTCTTTTTACGCCAATTGAAAATCCCCTCCATTGACCTCTTTTTTTTGCCAGCGCCATATTTTGTTCAATGGTTGCCGACGGGCAGGTCCCCAATAAAGGGTCCTGAAAAACCCTGGAAATAAACTTTGCCCGTTTGTATTCAGCCCATCCTGTGACATCCTGGTCATTGATGCACATGGTGCCGGTGTCCAAAAAAAAAGTTCCGGCAATGGAATTGAGCAGCGTGGATTTACCAGCTCCATTGGATCCAATAATGGTGATAAAATCCCCTTCTTTGACCTTAAGCGTGATATCATTAAGGGCAAACACCTCATTCACGCTTCCCTTGTGAAAATATTTACTGCCATGTTCAAGTGATATCATCGGGCCACCATCTTTTTTTTAATATTCGGCGCTATCAGTGCAATGATGACCAAAAGAGCGGTAATCAAATTCAAATCACTGGGGTTGAATGAAAAATTGCCCAGTTCAAGGCCAAGTGCCAGTGCAATGGCAAGCCGGTAGACAACCGATCCAAGTAAAGCTGCAATAAAAGCTCTGGCAATGGAACAATCACCAAAAATAGTTTCTCCGATGATCACGGATGCAAGTCCGGCAATGATGGTACCGATCCCCATTCCCACATCTGCGGCACCCTGATTCTGGGCAATCAAGGCCCCGCTCAATGCCACCAGGCCATTGGAAAGGCCAACCCCCAGAATAATAATCGTATGGGTATTGACGCCCAGGGAGGTGATCATCTGGGAATTATCACCCGTTGCCAGGACGGCCATGCCCAGCTCAGTTTTTAAAAACCAGACAATGGCAGCGGTTACACATACGGCAAATCCACTGAACACCAGAATTCCGGCATACTGGCTGGGAACCCCCATCTGAATAATGGAATCAAACACTGTGGGAGATCCCATCAAAGCAATGTTGGGCCCGCCCATGATTCTGATGTTTATGGAATACAAAGCAATCATGGTCAAAATGGATGCCAGCAGATGCAGAATTTTAAACTTGGTATTTAAGATGGCTGTGATCATGCCGGCCACACACCCGCCCAGAAGGGCAAAGACCAGAGACACATATGGATTAATGCCGTTTGTAATGGCAATGGCAGAAATGGCAGCACCCAAGGGGAGGCTGCCATCCACGGTCAAATCTGGAAAATCAAGAATTCGAAACGTCAGATAGACTCCGATTACCATAATTCCATATACAAGGCCATGTTCAATGGCACCCAGTGCGGCATAAAGCGTCATCTATTGATCCTGTCTCCAGTATTGCTGGCTATCAGAAATTGCAAATCAGTAAACCTTTGTTGCCCGGTCCAATGCGGATTTTGGTACATTAATACCCATGAGTCCTGCATTTTGGGCATTGATCTGGAGCTGCAAATCTTTTTGAAATTCAACGGGAATATCAGCAGGTGAGGTTCCTTTTAAAATTTTGTCTATCATGGCGCCGGTCTGGTAACCATGTTTATAATAATCAAACCCGATCGCAGCCACACACCCCCTTTTTACCGAATCAACATCTGAAGCAAAAATTGGAAGCTTGTTCTGGATTCCGATTTTGATCACAGATTCAAGTGCTGCAACAATGGTGTTGTCTGTGGGGATAAAAACCGCATCCACTCGGCCCACCAGACTTTTTGCCGCCTGATAAACCTCTGCTGTTTTTGATGCTGTGGCTTCAACGATTTTAAGGCCCATGGCTTCGCCTATTTTTTTGAAGCTTTCAACGGTTGATTTTGAGTTGGCCTCACCTGTGTTATAGAGAGCGCCGATTGTTTTGGTTTCAGGTTTGAATTCAAGGATCATATCCAGATGCCTTTGTATCGGCAGCAGATCAGACACACCTGTAACATCGCCACCCGGATGATCCAGGTCTTTTACAAGACCGGCACTGACAGGATCCGTGATGGCTGTAAAAACAAACGGCCGTTTCAGATCTTTGGGCGCTTTTTTCAGTTCTGTGTAACAGGCCTGGGCTGATGGGGTTGCAATGGCAACGTGAAGATCATATTTCCCACCAATCATCTGCTTGGCTATCTGGCCGGCTGTGGCTGGATTGGCCTGGGCATTGTAAACTTTAAAGTCAACAGCAACACCTTGATCTTTCAGGTAATCTTGCATGCCTTTTAAAACAGCATCCAGTGCCGGGTGCTCAACAAATTGATTCACAGCAATCGTGTAATCTTTTGCACAAACAAAGGCCGTACACCATACAGACAATAAAACTGCTATTAATAGAATTAACCCCTTTTTCATATCAATCTCCTCATAATTATTATTGACTCAATCAGAATAAATGTTAGTTTAAATGATATTTTCTTTGTGTGTGTTTTTTATTTTACGTGACCATTTTATTCGGGAAGATTATTACAATAAATGCCAGGTTTATAAAACCTGTTTAAGAAAAAGCTTGGCCCTGTCCTCCTGGGGATTGGTAAAAAAATGTTCCGGAGTTCCGACTTCCACCACTTTACCTTCATCCATGAATATCACACGGTCTGCAACTTCACGGGCAAACCCCATTTCGTGCGTCACAACAATCATGGTCATTCCTTCACGGGCCAGTTGCTTCATGACGTCAAGAACTTCTCCAACCATTTCAGGATCAAGGGCAGAAGTCGGCTCATCAAACAGCATGACTTTAGGATCCATTGCCAGGGCCCGGGCAATGGCAACTCGCTGCTGCTGACCACCGGAGAGTCGGGAAGGGTATTCATTTTCTTTTTGCGCAATACCCACTTTAACAAGTAATTGCCGGGCTTTTTTGATGGATTCGGCCTTGCTGCGTTTGCGAACCCGCTGCTGGGCCAGGGTCAGGTTTTCAAGAACTGTTTTATGGGGAAACAGATTAAAATGCTGAAAGACCATCCCCACCTCAGCCCTCATCTTATTCAGATTTGTTTTGGGAGCAGACAAATCAACCCCATCAATAATAACATGCCCTTCATCATAAAATTCAAGAGCATTCAAACAGCGAAGAAAGGTTGATTTTCCTGATCCGGACGGACCGATAACCACGACTACTTCACCTTTCTCAACTGTCGTGGAAACACCATCCACAGCTCGCACCACTTCACCACGGCCCTTAAAAATCTTGGTAACATTTTCTGCTTTAATCACTTATTGACAGTCTCCGTTCCAAATGAAAAACCAACTGTGAAAGCACAGATGTAATAATAAGATACATGGCTGCTACAACAAGCCATACTTCAAAGGTGGCAAATGTTGACGTTATAATCTCCCGTCCTGATTTGGTCAAATCCGTAATGGCAATGACAGAGACCAGGGAAGAATCTTTGACCAGACTGATAAACTGACCGGAAAGCGGAGGTAAAATTCGCTTGAAAGCCTGGGGCAATATGATGTCCATCATTGCCTGGGGAAGCGACAAGCCCAAAGATCGGGCAGCTTCCATCTGGCCTTTGGGAATCGCCTGGATACCGGACCGGACAATTTCAGCCACATATGCTCCGGCAAAAAGAGCCAATGCCCCTATTCCGCAGACATTCCGGCTTAAGTCAAACACAGTACCCAGAAAAAAATAGGCGATAAAAATCTGAACGAGAAGCGGTGTACCGCGGATACATTCAATATAAACAGCAGCAAGACCATTTAGCGTAAAATTGTTAGACACCCGGGCAAGCCCTGTGAAAAGACCCAGAAAAAAAGCAAAAACGCTGGCTGTCGCCGATATCCAAATCGTGGTCCAAAGACCAACCATGAGGGGACCAAGCCGCCATTGGGAAGACAATCCAATGATATCGGCTTCAAAAAGGTCTTCTCCTTGTGTCACTTTTAAACTGGCAGTTTCTACAATGATGGTAACGATCTGGGCTGTTTCAGAGGTTAATTCCACCCGGGCCGTTTTTTGATTCTGAGTGATAGCCGTCACTTTGCCATCAAACGGGATTTTTTGAACCACTTGTGCCTTATAAACAAAATATTGAGGCACTCTGTTCCACCGCCAGACATAGTCAATTTTTTTAATGGCACCCCATGTTCCGGCAGACATCCCGATAAGGATGACTGCCAGAAGTAATTTCCATATTATACCATTTTGAGTTGTCTTCACTGGTGGGCAACCTCAATTATTGAATTTCTTTTAGCCATGTTTCATCCTGAAACCATTTTTGATATATTTTATCATATGTACCATCAATTTTAATCTGGTGAAGAAAATTATTGAGCCAGTTTAAAAAGTCATGATCCCCTTTTCGAACAGCCCATGCAATCGGTTCGGAAGTAAATGGTGTATCGATATGAAAAAGTTTGCCAGCACCTTTCTGACCAAAAGCAACCACATTGAATGGCAAATCATAAATAAACGCATCAATTTTGCCGTTAACAACTTCTAAAACCCCTTCTTGTTCTGTTTCATAGGAAATATATCTGGCATTCCCAATCATCCGTTTGGTTGCCTGTTCACCAGTGGTACCCAGTTTTGATCCAACTGTATACGTTGCATTATTCAGGTCTTTGTAGGAGGTAATTTTCCCTTCAAATTTCTTATTGACCAGTATGCTCTGACCAATCGTAATATACGGCGTTGCAAAATTAATGGACATGTTTCTTTCCTGTGTCAAAGTCATTCCGGACATCAGGATATCAAATTTACCAGTGAGCAATGCCGGAATGATCCCATCCCAGGCAGTGGAAACCAATTCAAGTTTAACACCCATAGCCTTGGCAATCCGTTTGGCCATATCCACATCAAAGCCAATAATCTCACCTTTCTGATTTGTGAGTTCAAATGGCATATAGCCGGGTTCCATTCCCACACGCAAGGATCCGCGTTTTTGAATCTCTTCAAGCGCTCCTGCCATTAAGTTCCCAGTTTGAAAAACAAACAAAGCAATAATAATCAAAAGAAAGGTTAACTTTTTCATCTTTTCTCCTTATTTAATTTTGGGGTTTGTCAAATTTCTTTATTTTTTTTGTAACACAGGGCCATATAGAGAACAACGTTTATTCGACATTAAAGAAAATAATTCAAAAAATTATTCAGAAAATTTCTTTTTTTTATAAACAGGAACCAATTGAACTGTCAGAATACAGCACAATATTATTGCCGCACCTACCATTTGTCCTTGGCTTAACCGTTCGCCAAGAAACACAAAGCCTGCGAGTGCTGCAAAAACAATTTCTGCGCTTAAAATAATGGCGGCATCTGCTTCCAATGTATAGCGCTGAGCTACCACTTGAAGCGTAAAGGCAAAGCCCACCGATAGAATCCCAGCATACAAGATACCAGGATACGCTCCAAAAAAATCTGAAATTTTGGGATGTTCTAAAAAAAATCCTGCAACCAGAGCAACAATGGCGCAAACAAAGAACTGGACCACGGCAACCACTAACGGTGCCTGGGTCCGTTTGGCCATGGTTCCGACAAGGATCACATGCACTGCCCAGAAAAAGGCTCCTGCAATCACCCAGACATCACCAGCATTGATGCTCAAATTGTTTGCACCACTCATGATATAGGTTCCCACAAGACTGCCGATCGATGAGGGCCAGACAACCCAGTGGATATGTTTATTTAAGATAAAAAAAGCAAAGATCGGAACCATTGGAACATAAAGTGCAGTTAAAAAACCTGCATTGGCAACCGTTGTATGAAAAATGCCAGCCTGCTGAAGGACAGCACCGCTGAAAAGGACAATGCCGGTGAGAACCATTCCGATCCAATCAGCAGGTTTGATGTTGCCTTGATTTTTTTGGCGGTGTTGTAATTGAATGAAAGCAAAAGGAAGAACAATCAGCGCGCCCATAAAAAACCGGGCTGATGTAAAGGAAATTGCGCCAAGATTTCCAGTAGCAACCTGTTGAACGACAAAAGTAGTGCCCCAGATGATTGAGACAAACAATAAAACCATATTGGCCTGTAGACGATTCATAAACCCTCATCACCCGATAGTGTTTAAAAGTAAGAAAAAGATAAGACCTTCCTTTTTATTTAGCCCTTAGCAGGCATAAACTTTATCTGAAAGAACATAAAAACGCACTTAATTCTTTCATGTTTTGTTGTGGGCAGGCCAGGGTGAAATACCAGAGCGGCCCATGGCTGTCAGTCAAGTCTTAAAAAATTTTGGATTCCGGTAAAAATAATCTGGGCAGCAATGGCCGAAACAAAAAGGCCGGTGATCTTAGGCAAAATGACTAACCCCTGCTCGCCGATCAGTCGCTTGACACTGGCAGAAAGATAGAGGATTATTCCCAGGGTTAGCACGGCAAAAAAAAGGGCCGCACCAATGAGGATTTTCTCCATGAAGGAACCGGCTTCAGCCCCCATCACCAGAAGAACTCCGATGACGCCGGGGCCAACAGTCATCGGCATTGCCAGAGGAACGACAGCGATGTTGTGCTGGTTTCCCTGACTGGCCGTATCGTTTCTGTCCGATATCATTGAGAGGGCAGAAAGGAACAAAATGGTGCCGGCCCCTATCCGGAAAGCGTCGAGGGTAATGCCGAACAATTCAAAAATATATTTGCCAAACAGGTAGATGATCAATGAACTGATCATCACAGCAATGGTCACCTTCATAGCGGTCCGCTTTTTTTCAGAATCCTGGAACTCTCTGGTGAGAGAAAGAAATGCAGACAACACAAAAAATGGGGTAAGGATAAAAAAAATTTTTAAATAATAGTTTACAAAAGTTTCTAATTCCACAACATTGGCTCCAATAATGGCATCATGAATAAATGAGGCCTGATTACGGTTAAAGTTCTTCGGGTGTGAATGCCACCACCTGGTCAATGAAAGCGGCATCTGAAAAAATCATGACCAGCCGATCCACGCCCATGGCCATGCCGGCAGCAGGGGGCATGGATTCCAGATTTTTCAAAAAACCAGCCGGAAGGGGTAAGGGTTCTTTGCCCTGGTGCCGGCGGATGGAATTTTCTTTGTCAAATCTCGTTTTTTGCTCGATGGGATCTGTCAGTTCGGTGAATCCATTGGCCAGTTCTATTCCGGATATATAAAACTCCACTCTCTGGGCAAATCCTGGATCATTTGGTTTGAGCTGTGCAAGAGAAGCAAGGCTTGCCGGATAATCCATCAGAAAAACTGGGCTTTTGTTACCCAGATGGGGTTCTATTTGAAAACTGATGATTTCATCAAATTGTTTTTCTTTTAACGCAGCCTCACAAGACATGTCTGCATACAGATCAAAGGCTTTTTCAACGGTCAGCCTCTGCCAGGGAAGATTCAGATCAATGGCTTTTCCCTGGTATTGAATCGGATTGCCACAGCCGAGCTGTTCAGCGATAAATCGGATCAAAGCCTGGCATTGATTCATTAAATCCAGATAGGTGCTGTGTGTTGAATACCATTCCAGCAGGGTGAGTTCCGGCAGATGCAGGGGGCCTCTTTCATCTTTCCGAAAGGTTTTGCAGATCTGAAAAATATTGTCAAACCCTTTGGACAGAAGTTGTTTCATGCACAGTTCAGGAGAAGCCTGCAGATAAAACCCATCAGATGTGACCGGGTCAATCTGGGCTTCCGGAATAATCCCTGGGCACCGGATGGGGGTATCAACCTCAAGAAACTGGTTGCCGAAAAAAAAATCCCTTATGGCTTGAATCACAAGGGATCTTGTTTTAAGTATCTGAAAATGTGGTTTTGTTGTCAGAGTCACTTGATTACAGAAGATGCTGATTATTTTTTAATCTGATAGGTGTCACAGGTTCGATCCTGCAAGAAGATTTTGTCAAATTTTTTTGGATCTGCATGGTCGTAAAACTGATACCCTTGGTCAATACAGGCTTTGCAGGCATTGATGGGAATGTGAACCCCCAGAATATGCAGGCCCGGAGCAGCAGTGGAATCAATCTCAAAGCTGCCGCCGCAGTCGCGACAGACCCGGACTTTTTCTTTTTGCCGTTCAAAAATATTGGCAGTATCATAGAAAATTTCTCTGTGTCTGATCTGGATATCACCAGGCAGTCCTGCCTGGTCTCTTAATTCCATTCTTTGTTCCCAGTAAGCATTGATCTGATCGCAGGTTTTTTTGATTTTGTCCGTGGTGCTCACCGACTGCATGAGACGTTCCGGGTTGTAATCCGGCTCCACAACACCTGAATAATCCAGTCCTGCCATGGCGAGGATGATCCCCAGATTAACATAGGGAAGGGCACCTTCAATGGCATATCCGCCTTCAAGAACGGCAATATCCGGTTTTAATAATGTGGTCAGTTTGGCATATCCCTGGGCAGAGAAATTCATGTTGGTCAATGGGTCGGTATAATGATTGTCCTGCCCGGCAGAATTGATGATCAGGTCGGGTTTGAACTGGTCTAAAATCGGCAGAACACAATGGTTGATCACATACAGATAGCCTTTGGTGGATGTCCCCGGGGGTAAGGGGATATTCAGGTTGGAGCCTTTGGCATTGGGGCCGCCCAGCTCACTGGGAAACCCTGTTCCCGGATACATGGTCCGGCCGTCCTGGTGAAGAGAGATAAACAAAACGTCCGGGTCATGCCAGAAGATATCATTGGTTCCGTCACCATGATGACAGTCTGTATCAATAATCGCAATTTTTTTAACCCCGTATGCAGACCGGATATGCTCCACCATGATGGCTTCAATGTTGATATGGCAAAAGCCTCTTCCCCCGTGGGAAACCCGCATGGAATGGTGGCCTGGCGGACGAACCAGGGCAAAGCCGTTTTTGACCTCTTTGTTTAAAACCGCATCTGCAATGGCTTTGGCACCTCCGGCACTGATCAGATGGGATTGGGTGGCAATGGTTTTTTCGTCTGGCACACAAAAATGAGCCCGTTGAATTTCTTGATAAGTGATGATATCCGGCTTGTATTCAATAATGCTGTCAATGTCAAAAACACCTTCTTCAATGACCTGATCCTGGGTATATAAAAGTCTTTCCTCTCTTTCCGGATGAGTGGGATCAATGGCCCAGTCAAAAGCAGGGAAGAATACCAGGCCTGTTTTATGCGGTGCGTTTAGCATGATGACCTCTTTGCTTTATGCGTGTGCAGAATCGTTTCAAAGCCTTTGATCAGGCCGGGTTTGAGTTGAACTTTGGTCCGGAATATTTTACCCCGGGGTGAAAAATTTCGAACAATATTGAAAGATTGAAGCTCAACCACTTCTGTTTCATCCAGATTGTCCGGATCTGCACCCGAATGGACCGCTTTTTCTTTTAACAGTGTAAAAGCCGTATCCAGCAGATCTTTTTTGGAAAATGATTTGGAAACCGGTTCTGCAAAATCTTCCTCATGGGCCGTGACAATTCCCTGTTCCGTGTCTGCATTTAACGAGACTTCGCAGGTGGTTCGGGCAAGGGCTGCACCAATGGCATTGGCAACTGAATATTCAGGCACCACCTGGGTTTTAATGTGATACATGTCTTGAATTTTTTTAGCAAAATAAGGAGCTGGTCCGCCCAGCAGTAAAATTTTTCTCGGACTGATCTTATACCCTTCAAGGAATTCATGGACCGTATATACGGGTTGGGAATTGAGACGGTCCACCATTTCAAAGGTTTTTTTAAGTATAATGGCGCAACAGGTTTTAAATATCTGTTCAGCCGTATCTGTATCGGAAAGCCCCAGCTGGGTTGCAATCTCATGGATGCCGGCTTGGGCTTTTTGTTTGTCTCCATCATCCATCAGGCCCAGGACAATCAGCGCATCGGTCGGGGTGGGAACAGGACCATCAAAGGCCATGGCCGGTCCTTTTCGGCCAGGACCGATGATCAGTTTGCTGTCTTTAACGGTTACAACACTGTCTCCGCCAATGCCTTCAGACTCGGTTCGCAATGACCGGATCAGGCTTTTGTATTGTCCTCTCTGGATGCCAACCGGTTCTAACAGCGGGGTTTTGTTGACCAGAAAGGCGATATCAGTAGTGGTTCCCCCGATATCCAGCACAATGGCATCCTGATGCTCAGGGGCATAGGGTATGGCTCCCAGGATACTGGCAGCAGGGCCGGAGAGTATGGTCTGTCCCGGAAAGGCCAGGGATGCTTTCAAGGACATGGTGCCGCCGTCTGCTTTGAGAATTTGAATGGGGACGGTCAGTCCTTTTTCTTCAAGGGACTGACTGACTGCTTCAAAAAAAGATTTGTGCAGGGAAAAAACCGCGGCATTCAAATGTGTTGTGGCAATCCGTCTGGGAAAATTCAGGTTTCCTGAGACATGGTGACCTAAAAACACCTTTTTAAAATGTCGGTTCAAGATTCGTTTAATCAAAATTTCATGGCTGGGATTCCGGACACAGAATTTGCTGACCACGCCAACGTATTCAATGCCGGCTTTTTTCATCTTTTTGGCCACCTCTTCGATTTCCATCTCATTGACCGGGGCTTTTTCCCTTCCCCTATGGTTAATGGAGCCTGAAACACAATAATAGTGGTCCCCGGTTTTAAACGATTGCGGGTCAATGCCCGGGCCTGATGAAACAACCATGCCAACCGGTTTCATATTCTGTTGAACAATGGCATTGGTGGTCAGTGTGGTGGATAGAACCACCCGTTGAATATCTTTGGGATCGACTGCATCCAGAAGTTGGGTAAAACTGGTGAGAATCGTGTTGAAAAGATCTTCAGAGTCAGTGGGTACTTTGATTTTTTTTTCAATACCAAGACTGCTTAAAAGAACAGCATCCGTGTGTGTACCGCCAACATCAATACCAATTATCATGGCAAGTCCCTGTTTGTTAAAATTACCGCTTAAAAACCGTACCCCATGCCAGTGCGAAGCTTGTCAGAAAAACCAGGGCTTGTCAATCAGATTTTCGTTGTTCAGCAAAGGGAAAAGGCCTGCAAAATCACGGATTACAGCAGGGTTTGCCTGTGATTGCGTGCCGCATTGGCATAACGTTCAATAATGGTTTTTACAGATTCAATTTGATGGATTTTATCCACACTTTTCCCGGCCTGAAAAAAATCCTTATAATTCATTCCTTTTAATGATGCCTGTTTGAGCTGCCATGCTGATTTGAGTGTGTAAAACATGCGCATATAATGCTTGCCCTTTGGATGGCGCAGCAGTTTTCTGGCCAGCCAGCCGGCACGGGTACCGATTTTTTCAATGTACGGGGTCTTGATAATGGAAACCGGCACACCGGATATTTTATCGGTGAGTGTGATATCTTCGGCCCGGGCATTGACAATGGCCTGTTTATAGTCCGGGTGGGCAAGGCATTCAAAGGATGCAATAAAACGGGTGCCCATCTGAACCCCGGCATATCCTTTTTTCAATGCAGATACAAAATCATCTTCAGAACCAATACCGCCGGCACAGATTAACGGCAGGTTCAAATGAGACAATTGTTCAAATAAAATATCGGGCGGTTTGTCTCCCGCATGTCCGCCGGCATTGGAATTGACACAGATCAGGCCGTCTGCGCCAGCGTCTGCCGCTTTTTGAGCCCATTTTAAATCGGTGACATCATGGTAGACCTTACCATTGACGGCATGAACTTTTTGTACCACCCATGATGGATTGCCCAATGCGGTCACAAAAAAACGAATTCCTTCTTCCAGGGCAATATCGATCCAGTGTTGCATTTTTTTTTGATATTCGTTGGAAGATTTTTCAACCAGAGCATTAAACCCAATGGGCTGATCCGTGAGGCTACGAATATACCGGATCCCCTCTTTCAGATCATATTTATACACAAAGGTCATGGAGATCGGCTGAACAATACCGATTCCACCGGCATCAGATGCAGCAGCCACAAGTTCCGGATTTGAACACGGATACATGGCACCACAGATCAGGGGGATTTTTATTCCGGCATCTTTTGTAAACTGTGTTTCAAGTTCAGACATGATAGCACCTCTTTTTGAAAAGGATTTGTTTTAAGCTTGAATTATGGAAATGATTCGCATAAAGTAAACACTGTTATCGTCTTAAAACAAACCCTATCACAAGGAGTGGGATATGGCAATTATTGAGTGGGAGAAAAATGAATCTGTCGGAATTATCAATATGTGCAATGGTGCCAATCGACAGAATCTGGAATTTGTGGCGCAGATGAATCAGTGTTTTGATCAGATTCTTGAGGATAAGCAGATCGGCTCTATTGTCTTAACCTCTTTTGATGAGAAAAATTTTTGCCAGGGCATTGACCTTGAGTGGTTGGGACAAAAGATGAATGACAAAGAGTTTGATACCATTAAGGCTTTTTTACATGGGATCAATGGGATTTTTTCAAGGGTTTTATTGATGCCGGTCCCGGTGATTGCAGCGATTAACGGCCATGCCTTTGGCAACGGGGCCATGCTGGCCTGTACCTGTGATTTCAGGTTTATGAAAAAAGACAAGGGATTTTTTTGTTTTCCCGAGGTGGATATCAATATTCCGTTTCTGCCCGGTATGATTGAGTTTGTTCGAAAGGCCATACCTGAATATAAATTCAATGAAATGATTTTAACTGGCAAACGCGTGGGCGCAGTTGAGCTTGAGCAAAGCCATGTCCTTGTCAAGGCCTGTGATAACGCCCAAACCTTGTTAGAAGATGCCCTTTCGTTTGCCAGAACCTTTACCAAACAACGGGGCATTTTTGGTGAACTTAAAAAGCGGATGCACAAACAGATCATTCAGGTTATGGAAACCGAAGATGTGGAACAGATTGATACATTGAAGCTGTTTTTACAATAGGTCGGGTTGTGCAAGGGCCTGCCGGATATAGTCAATAAATTTTTCACTGATGGGAGACAGGGTTCTTTTTTTAGAAAGGGTGAGATAAAAATATCGGTTCAAATTAACCCCTTTGACCGCCAGGGCTTTTAAACGCCCGTTTTCAATGTCATCCTGGACAGCAATGGTGGAAAGAATTGAGATCCCGGCATGATTTAAGATGCCCTGGATTACGGATGTGGTAGTGCCCATGGTGATGAGGGTCTTCAGTTTTTTAGAATCATATCCGGCATTGTTCAGGCTGTTAAGGATGGATTGCCAGGTTCCAGACCCTTTCTCTCTGCCTATAAAAGGGACGTCAAACAGTTTTGAGCACTCAATTTCAGAATGGACAGCCCAGGGGTGATCAGCAGGGAGGATCAATTTCATTTCATCTGTGATCAATTGCTCCTGTACAATCAGGGGGTCATCAATCCTGGCACCCACAAGGCCGAATTCTAAACTCCCTTTTTTGATTTTGCTGACAATCTGCATGGTATCACCGGCTGCAAGACGAACCCGGATACCTGGAAATAGCTTTGAGAACGGCCCGATCAGTTTGGGCAGAATATATCCTGATGGTATGGTGCTGCCGCCGATAAGCAGGTCCCCTTTTGTGTTGCCTAAAAAATCATGAACAGCGGATTCAGCCTGATCTCTCAGGCTTAATAACTCTTTGGCCCAGGTGTATAGAATCTGACCCGCCTGCGTTGGCTCGGTTGTTTTTCCCAGGCGGTCAAGAAGACGGCATTGAAAATAGTCTTCCAGTTCCTTGATATGGTTGCTTACCGTGGGCTGGGACAGATTAATGGCAACAGATGCTTTTGAAAAGCTTTTATGTTCAATAACCGAAATAAAGATATACAGCTGCCATAAATCCATTTGATTGTCTTTTTATCTTTTATTGAGATTGGCGTATTTTTCCACCAGTTTTTTATTTACAATATCCGGCACCATATCACTGACATCACCGCCGAATTGGGCCGCTTCCTTGATAATCGAGGAGCTTGTAAAACTCCACCTGAACCCGGTCATCAAAAATACGGATTGGATTTCCTTGTTCAGCTTGCGGTTCATCAAGGCCATCTGGAATTCACTTTCAAAATCAGATATGGCCCGCATCCCCCGGACAATGGCCACGGCATGTTTTGTTTTTGCGTAATTTACAAGAAGCCCGCCATGGGATTCAACTTCAATGGCTGGATTGTTATTGAAAATCTGCCTGATCATATCAACCCGGTCATCCATGGTGAACATGGCGTTTTTGGACGGATTGTGCAATACGGCAATGATGAGCTTATCAAATATTTCAAGTGCCCGTTCAATAATATCAATATGCCCGTTGGTCAATGGATCAAAAGATCCCGGATAAATGGCTATTCTGGGGGTGTGTGGCATTTAAGGAACATCCTTATCGTATTCAAGGGTTTTTAAAAAAGAAATCATGGTCTTTGAGTATTTTTTTTGTCGATAAATGTCAAGACCTGTATGGCTGGCATCCAGATTTTCCTTAAAACCATGTTCTGCAATGACGATACTGTTGTCATTTAAAAGATTGATAAATGACTCTTGTTGAAGGACTTGTTCAATATATCCGTTAGCATAAGGCGGATCAATAAAGACAAAATCGAAGGGTTGACTGGCAAGCAGTTTTAAGCTGTTATGGTTCAGGATATCAGCGGTTATGACCTGAAAGTTTTCCTTAAGTTTACAGCACTCAAGGTTTTTGTGAATGGTATCGCACCGGACATCCATGAAAACCACATGGTCAGCCCCCCGGCTTAAGGCTTCAATGCCAAGCGCACCCGTTCCTGCAAACAGATCCAGAACCCTTGCGCCATGGATTTTTGGTCCCAGAATATTGTAGATGGCCTCTTTGATTCGATCGGAAGTCGGCCGGATCTGACAACCTTGTATGGGGATCAGTTTTTTCCCCCTGCAGCTGCCGCTGATGACTCTCATCAGGTCAACCTTTCATGCATGCTCTATGAGATTCTTTTTTTAATATATGCGACACTGGTGCCCAATTTTCTGGCCATGGATTTTAAATCACCCTGTTCACCCGCCAGTTTTTGTTTAAAAAATTCTCGTTCAAATTTCACCCTGGCCTGATCCAGATCATCGTCCTCAGAAAAAAGGGTGTGACCCGCCGGTTCAACAATCGTGTATTCAGGATTATACGGTTGGGGGATATCAGGTATCTCAATATGATCGGATTCAACCATAATGGAAAGCCGCTCCACCAGATTTTTTAATTCCCTGACATTTCCCTGCCATTCATGGTCGGTCAATAGCTCAATAGCTTCCTGGGACAGGGTTTTCTTTGATCCCCCGGCCTGTTTTGCAAATTTTTCCAGAAAAATATTGAGCAGTAAGGGGATATCTTCTTTTCTGTTTCTCAAAGAGGGCACATGGATGGGGATTACATTGAGTCTGAAAAAAAGTTCCTGCCTGAAATTCCCGGCTTTAATCTCCTGATCAAGGTCTTTATTGGTGGAAGCAATAATCCGGACATCCATGTGAAGTGTCCGTCCGCCACCGATCCGCTGGAATGTTTTTGATTCAAGCGCCCTTAAGATTTTGGCCTGGGTATTGATATTCATATCCCCGATTTCATCCAGAAACAGGGTTCCGCCTGAAGCCAGTTCAAATTTGCCCTTGTTTTTTGACGTGGCTTTTTTAAAGGCACCTTTTTCATGACCGAACAGCTCTGAATCCAGATTTTCGTCCGGGATGGCAGCACAATTGATTATGATAAACGGCTGATCCGGTCTTGAACTGAACTGGTGGATGGTCCGGGCCACCATCTCCTTGCCGGTGCCGTTTTCTCCGGTGATCAGAATGGATGCGTCAGACGGAGCAGCACTCATGATTTCGCCATACAGTTTTTGCACGGCAGGACTGGTTCCGGCAATGGAATTTTGTTCAATGCTTTTTTTGCGCAGATACAGATTTTCTTCTTCGAGTTTTCTAAAATTCAAGGCATTGTTGATGGTGACCATGACTTTATCAATGGACAATGGCTTTTCAAGGAAATCATAGGCACCGGACTTTGTTGCATCAACAGCAGACTCAATGGTGCCATGGCCTGTGATCATGACAACCGGAAGATTGGGGGCTATTTTTTTAATTTCTTTTAAGGTTTCAATGCCATCCAAGCCCGGCATCCAGATATCAAGAAGGACGATATCCGGAGAGTGGGTCTCAATCTTTTTTAAGGCCTCATACCCGTTATAGGCGTGTAACACTTCAAAACCATCATCAGATAAGATTCCTTCTAAGGATTCAATAATGGTGGTTTCATCGTCAACAATTAAAACAGCAGGGTACATAATTTAGGGTTTCTCCTGTTTTTTAAAAATTATCATGCCGGCAGCTCAATAATGAATTTTGCTCCCCTGGGCTTATTGTCCTGAACCCTTATTACACCATTATGATCGGAAATGATAGAGTTGACAATGGCAAGCCCCAGCCCCATACCTGATTTTTTAGTGGAAAAATAGGGCTCAAACAATCTTGTCTTTTCACTGTCTGAGATGCCATGGCCATTGTCTGAAACCTCGATCCTCACTATTTTTAAAATATTGTCATAGGAGACATCAATCAGGATCATTCCTTCTTTGTTGACAGCATGGACAGCATTGTCGATCAGGTTGATAAAGGCCTGTTTCATGTGTTGCTGGGCCAGTTTTAATACCGGGATATTGTCGCTGAATCTTGAGCGGATATCCACATTTTCAAGCCCGTCCCGGTATAAGGCAATGGTCTCAATGATGATGTTTTCGATTTTACACCGGGCAGCATTTGCATCCGGGAATTTGGCAAAAGTGGCAAACTGGTTGACCAGGTTTCGGATCAAATCCACATGCTCAACAATGGTATCGGTACAATTATTGAAAATTTCCTCATTGATCTGGCTGCCATATTTGCGTTTTAATCTTTGGGCAGATAATTTAATGGGGGTCAAAGGATTTTTAACTTCATGGGCAATCCGCCGGGCCACTTCTCTCCAGGCAGCAATCCGCTGGGCTTTTTCAAGTTCTGTGACATCATCAAATACAAGAACAGCCCCGATATTTTGATTCTGATCATTTTTTAATGTGTTGTAATTGAGTGAAAAATGTTTGGGGGTTCCTGAAATGGTAATCGAAATCGGTATTTCAAGACTCTCCTGACCCTGGGAGATCTGGTCATAGATCTTATTGGCAATGGGAAGGTAATCTGATTTTAAGATTTCTTTATAATTCTGGTTCAATATATCGGCACTGTCAATATTCAGCATGGATTCAGCTGCTTTGTTGATCGTGGTGATAACGCCTTTGTTATCCATGGAGACCACACCGGCTGAAATGTTTTTCAACACAATTTCAATATAGTGTCGGCTCTTTTCAAGTTCGGCATTCTGCTGTTGAAGCATCTGGCCTGACAGCGCAATCTGTGCTCGGCCCGTGGCCAGTTCCGTTGTCATGGAATTAAAAGATTTGATCAGGGTCCCTAACTCGTCATCGGTTTCAAAATCAATCTGGTAGTCTAAATCACCCGCAGCCACCCGCTGGGTGCCTTCGGCAAATTTCATGATCGGAATGGTAATGGATTTGGCCAGCTGGAAACCAAACCAGACAGAACAAAACACTACCAGCAGGGCCACGATGGAAAGGGCAATATAATAGGATATCTGGGCTGGTTTTTTAGCCAGTTTGAGTTGCTGATACTCTTCCACGCCTTTTAAAATGGCCTGAAGATTCTTAGACAGGTCCGGTGATACCAGGGTGGTGATGATAATAAAGGCTTTGGCATTCTTGGGTTCAACCTCAAAGGGAATGGTTGCAATGGTTCTTAAAAATTCTCCTTCTCTGATGGTCTGGGAAATGGTTTTGCTTGACCTGCCCGGAGGGATATCAGTCAGATCCGTGCTGTTTAACAATCCAAAATGAAGGCTTTCCAGTTCGCTGGCCAAAGAAAGACTGATCCGTTTGGCATCTGGCGTGTATATTTCAACGGCATGGCGGTTAAATGCCCGTTGGATGACCTGGGCATACCGGGTTAATTTCTGGTCATTTTCCGGGTCCAACAGGTTGCGCGAATCAATTTGAAAGGCAGCCCGTTTGGCAAAGAACTCATTTTTTTCTTCGATATATTCATATAACTTCTGGCCCACGGACAGAGAACTGTTCAGGGTTTGTTCCACCGGGGTATTAAACCAGAAGGCAATACTGGTGGAGATAAAATGGATTGAGAAAAAAAACAGAACCGTGGTGGGCAACAGGGCCAGAACAATAAACGAGGCAACCAGCCGGGTCTTAAGTTTGGTTCCCAGGATATTGTTCTTTTTTTCATAGTAAAGTTTGGCAAGATTTCGAAAAACAAGTAATAACAGGGCGAGCAGGAGCAATAGATTGGTATTGATCAGGATAAACATCAGCACCGTGCTGGATAAAGGAAAATTGCTGCCGAAATTGGTGATCTGGGTTTCAATAAAGGTTAAAATGCCGACGATCACCAGGATAACAAGGATTAAAAGACCTTCTTTTTTCTTTCTGGCCTTTTCCTCTTTTAATGGTTGTGATTGTGCCATATGATTCATTTTTCAGGCAAGGTCAGTCCAAATGTGTCGGCTAGTAGGTAAAATTAATCAAATACCAGTTGGTTTCAAAATCCCAGAAAGAGACAAAAAACAGGACATAATGCAGTGACAGGGGCAAGGTTACCTTATCCAGTTCCGCCTTGATCCGCAGTTGGTATTTATCTGCTTTAACCAGTTGATTGAGTGGTATGATCTTGTGATTATCAATTTCAGTCATTAATGCTTTTGCTTCTTCAAACGATTGGGTAAAAACAATAGTCTCATCTTTCCAGGGCCGGGTGACAGAATACTCTTTTTTAAGAGAATTGTATTTTAATGTGGATTTGATTTTAATGTCTGAGATTTTTTTGTCAAACCATGACCCGTCTGTTTTGTACAGCGTTATATAAAATGAAAATGTGGTGGGGATTCCATTTTGAACCGCCTGAACAATTTTTTCGTTAAAGGCTTTTTTAACATCAAAATAGACCAGCAGGTCATCTCGTGTGTTGGCAAGTACGATATTTTCAATGACAGCCAGGTTTTCTGCCAGTGCCGACATTGGCATGAGCAAG
The DNA here is from genome assembly GCA_043827005.1 of Pseudomonadota bacterium. Taxonomy (GTDB): domain Bacteria; phylum Desulfobacterota; class Desulfobacteria; order Desulfobacterales; family Desulfobacteraceae; genus Desulfobacula. The sequence continues at coordinate 32,594 of JBDRPM010000073.1, forward strand.
GAGAGGAGCAGACATATGAAGGCTGTTTTTTTAACAGCGGTTTGTTTTATGGTGTTTATTGATAAGATCATTCGATTTTTGCGGGTCCTGTTTCCCATGCGGTTTTGTTTTCTAAAAAAGTCTTAATGAACAAATGATTCAAGGTGTGTCCTGATTTGTGACTGACGATATGACCCTGAATTGGCATGCCAAGCAGGGAGAAATCTCCAAGACTGTCCAAAAGTTTGTGTCTGACAAATTCATCCGGATATCTTAATCCGTCTTCATTTAATATCCTATCTTTATCGATAATGATGGCATTGTCAAGACTTCCGCCTTTTCCAAGACTGAATTTTTTTAACAATTCAATGTCCTGAATGAATCCGAACGTTCTGGCGCGGCTGATGTCTGTGGCAAAATTATTTTTTGCCTGGTCATATGTGATTTTTTGTTGTCCGATCAATGGATGCGTAAAATCAATGCTGCAGGTGATTTTAAAGCAGGGTTCAGGATAAACGATGACTGATTTATCACCATCTGCTGCCTGGATGGGTTCTTTAACAATTAAAAAATGCTTGGGTGCCGTCTGTTCTTCAATACCGGCGCCCACAATGATGTTGGTAAAGATTCTGGCGCTGCCATCCATAATGGGGATCTCATAATCATCAATCTCCACCAGGGCATTGTCCACGCCCAGTCCTGCAAAGCTGGCCATGAGATGCTCGATGGTTGAAACAATAGCGCCATTGGTCCCCAAAACGGTTGCAAGGCTGGTATCCACAACCATTTTGAACAGGGCCTGGATATCCTGGGTGCCGGGAAGATCAACCCTTCGAAATTTAATACCATGGTTTTCCGGGGCCGGATGGATGATCAAATGGGTTGTTTTTCCGGAATGAACCCCGGTTCCTGAAACAGCGACTGACTGGGTCAGGGTTTTTTGCATAAAATAGTTTGACATATATATTTTATAATTATCTTTAAGTTTTTTAAAATTTTGTTTGCTATATATATCTGATTTTAATACACAAAGCAAAGCAAATGAAAAATATCTTTGATCGTTTCTCGATTTTGGGTAAAACAGGATAAACCAGATACCAAAAAAAATAAAAAACCTGAAATAATCAACGGGATGAAAGGAAAACAGTTTTGCTGGCAAAAATTGATTCATGCTCGGTAACAGGAATTGAGGGGTTCATTGTTGAGGTTGAAGTGGATATCTCCAATGGCCTGCCGGGTTTTTACATTGTCGGATTGCCGGAAGTGTCGGTAAAAGAGAGCAAGGATCGGGTTAAAACCGCTATTAAAAATTCCGGTTATCCATTTCCCATGGAAAAAGTGGTGGTGAATCTGGCACCGGCAGATGTGAAAAAAGAGGGAACCGGGTTTGATCTGCCTATTGCCATGGCAATTCTAATGGCATCCCAGGTCATCTTGGCCCGGAAAGCCGAGGGTTATCTGGTTTGTGGAGAGCTTTCTCTTGATGGCGGATTAAAGCCCATTAAAGCAGTTCTTTCCTATGCATTGCTGGCCAGGGACAAAGGATTTAAAGGCATTATCGTTCCCCGGGAGAATGCAGACGAGGCTGCCATGGTCCAGGGAATTGATGTGTTGCCGATGAACCATCTGTCCGGGCTGGTTGATTTTTTTTCAGGGTTTGCGATCGTACAGCCCCATCAATTGGATCTGGATAAGACAAAACGATCCTGGCATGTGCCGGCTGGGGTTGATTTTTCAGAAGTCCGGGGTCAGTTTCATGCCAAACGCGCCCTGGAAATTGCAGCAGCCGGTTTTCACAACATTCTGATGACAGGTCCGCCTGGATCTGGAAAGAGCATGCTGGCCAAGCGGCTGGGGACGATTCTGCCGGAATTGATGTTTGAAGAAGCCATTGAGGTGACACGGATCTATTCGATTCTGGGGTTGATGGAAGAAAATCGGCCCTGCCTGTTTCAACGTCCTTTTCGATCGCCTCACCATACCATCTCTGATGCAGGGCTTGTGGGGGGCGGGTCAAAACCCATGCCCGGTGAAATCAGTCTGTCCCATAATGGGGTGCTTTTTTTAGATGAACTGCCTGAGTTTAAAAAAAATGTGCTTGAAATGCTGCGGCAGCCGCTCGAAGATGGCCGGGTGTCCATTGCCAGGGCCGGGGCAAAAGCGGTTTATCCGGCCAAATTTATGCTGGTGGGGGCCATGAATCCATGTCCGTGCGGATATCTGTCAGACCCTGACGGAAAGTGCACCTGCACGCATCCGCAGATTCAAAAATACCGGTCCAAAATATCCGGTCCCCTGCTAGATCGAATTGATATCCAGATTGAGGTTCCCAAGGTGTCGTTTGACGATCTTTCCGGGCCAAAAGATTCTGAAAATTCGGTAACCATCAGAAAACGGGTGGAAAAGGCCAGACAAATTCAGCAAAACCGGCTGCAGGAAATCGGCCTGTTCAGTAACGCAGATATGGGCACCCGCCATCTGGAAATTTTTTGTCAACTGGACAGCACCTGTGAGAATACATTAAAACAGGCTGTTGATGTGCTGGGCTTGTCTGCCAGGGCCTGCCATTCTGTTATACGGGTGGCGCGAACCATTGCGGATCTGGAAAACAGCAGCCCGATTGAGCCTCGCCATCTTGGCGAAGCCATTCAATACAGAAGCTTTGACCGGATATACCGGGTTTGACAGGAACGTGATGAAATTTTGAAAAACTTTATTCATTAATTTTTATTTTTCAAAGGAGACCCTATGAAATGCCATGAAGTTGATTACGAAATTTTCGGGAATGATATGCAGACCGTTGAGGTCGAACTGGATCAGGGTGAAACCATTATCGCAGAAGCCGGGGCCATGAACTGGATGGAAGATGGCATCAGTTTTGAAGCCAAAATGGGGGACGGCTCCCAGCCGGACCAGGGGTTTTTGGGAAAGCTTTTTGAAGCCGGCAAACGGGCCATAACCGGAGAATCTTTGTTTATGACCCATTTTACCAACCAGTCAACAGGCAAAAAAAGAACAGCTTTCAGTGCGCCATATCCAGGGAAAATAATAGCCGTGGACATGGCCAAAATCGGTGGTGAACTGATTTGCCAGAAAGATGCTTTTTTATGCGCTGCTCTGGGGACCCAGGTGAGTATTGCATTCAGCAAAAAGCTGGGGGCTGGGTTTTTCGGTGGAGAAGGGTTTATTCTGCAGCGTCTGATCGGGGACGGAATGGCGTTTATTCATGCCGGCGGCACCATTGTTGAAAAACAATTGCAGGGCCAGACCCTCAGGGTGGATACCGGGTGTATTGTCGGATTCACACCGGGGATTGAGTATGATATTCAACGGGCAGGCAATTTAAAATCCATGTTTCTGGGCGGGGAAGGGCTTTTTCTGGCAACCTTGAGCGGGACCGGCACGGTCTATCTTCAAAGCCTTCCGTTTTCAAGGCTGGCAGACAGAATCATTCAGCATGCTCCGTCAACCGGTGGAAAAAGCAAGGGAGAAGGGTCTGTGCTGGGCGGTTTGGGACGACTGATTGACGGGGATTAAAATTTCACTTAAACCCGTTTTTTCCAGACAGGCCCGTCAGGGCTTTGGTAAGGTCTATGCCGGGCCTGTCATGGTTTTTAAGACATCTTCCTTGCCAATGATGCCGATCACGGTTTTGCCGTCTACCACGGGGATGGTATGGAAATGTTTTTCAACCATCAGGCTTGCGATTTCCGATAACGGGGTGTCTGTATGAACTGTCACAGGATCTTTAACCATGGCCTGTTCAACAGTTGTGGCAGACATTTTTTTAAACTCATCTTCCATTTTTTGAGAAGAACTTAAAGGAATAAAGCTGTCCAGAATCGTGAAAATAGGGGGTAAAAGAACCTCTTTTTGCTGGAAAATCAGATCGCTCTGGCACAAAAGCCCCACAAGTTCTTCCTGGTCATTGATGACAGGAACTCCATTGATATGATTGTCCAATAGAAGTTTGACCGCTTTTGCGATTTCAGTGTCCGGGTTTACGGAAATGATATGGGTTGCCATGATATCTTTTGCTGTGATCATGTGGGTCTCCTTTATATAAATACGATTTAAGACAGTTTTATACAGGACAATGGGCCGGTCTGACATGATGCACAATTATAGTCAGCCGGCTTGTTTATGTCAACCTCTTCATCACTGATGCTTGCCTGGAAAGCCTGGGCTGTTCTTTGGACTGAGAGGATCAGGAGCTTAACAATTCCTGCAATGCTGTTTGCCTTTTGCTGATATCTTGATTTTTCACCGCCATTGCCATTGCTCGCCGGGTACCGACAAATACGGCTAACTTTTTTGCCCTGGTGATACCGGTATAAATAAGGTTCCGGAACAACATTTTAAAATGCTGTGTTAAAATAGGGATAATCACAACTTCAAACTCACTGCCCTGGGATTTGTGTATGGTGATGGCATAGGCCAGATCCAGTTCCATGATATCTGTTTGTTTGTAATGAACCAGCCGGTTATCAGGGAAAAAGGCAACAGAACAGGTCAGGTCTATATTGTTGATATCCCGGATAACACCAATATCACCATTGAAGACTCCCAGGTCATAATTATTATGCCGGTGGATCACTCGATCCCCAATCCTGAAGATTCTCTCCCCGACCTTTAATTGTCGTTTGCCTTCAATATAGGGATTGGATGTTTCCTGGATCACTTTATTTAAACTGATTGTGCCAAGCGTTCCCCTGGTCATGGGAGATAAAATCTGGATTTCACAGTTGCCGTAATACCTGGGTATCCATTCCTGGTAAAGTTTTCTGACAACATCCAGAGCAGAAAGACTGTAGTGCAATGATGACCATGGGTGAACCTTTTTCAGAACAGAGAATAATTCTTCAATTTTTGTTTCAGCCTGATATATCTGCTCCGGATTAACGTGCTGGAATTTTTTGGGAATCACTATTTCGGTTTCATAGGGTACAACCGGTTCATTGATCCGAAATTCATAGCCATCTGTTTCGTCCGGACTGTTATTTTCCAGTTCAGCCTGGTTGTCATAGAATCTTTTTACCCGTGCAATAAAACTGACCTGTTCCTTGGTCGCCTCATCTGAATCGAAAAACAGGCAATCCGTATTATCCAACCAGATATCCGGTTCTTTGAACGGAGATTTTATCCAGGGCGTATCGCCCCGGTTGATCTGGTGGGCGTATTTGATTATCAGGGACTTTTGTGCCTGCCGGAATATTTTTGTCAATCGGAAGCAGGGAACCGCCCCAGAGGCAATGATATCTTTTAGTACATTACCGGCACCAACAGATGGAAGTTGATCTGAATCGCCGATGAACAACACCTGAGCATTTTTTGGGACAGCTTTCAACAAGGATGCTGTCAGGTTGATATCCAGCATGGAACATTCATCAACAATAAGAAAATCGGTTTTTAACGGAGTCTGTTCATCCTTTTTAAATTTGCCTGCCTGCCATCCTAACAGTCTGTGGATGGTTTTTGATTCCTTCCCGATGACATCCATCATTCGTTGAGCAGCCCTGCCCGTGGGTGCTGCCAACAGAACCCTTAACCCCATAGCTTCAATCAGCTTGACTATAACCAGTGTCGTGGTGGTTTTGCCACACCCCGGTCCCCCTGTAAGAATGGAGAACTTTTCACAGACAATACCTTGAACAGCTGCGGCCTGTTCTTCACTTAGGCTGATATTTTTTATTTCACAGTAACGGGATATCCAGCTTTCAACCCTGTTTTTGTCAACTTCCGGTGGTTGCCCGATACCGGAAATTCTTTTTGAGACATATAATTCATCGAAGAACAGAGACCTGGAATAATAACACTGCTCAACCGTTCCGTCATCACGGGCAAGTTTGCGCACAGCCAGAAGCGTGTCATCTTCCATATATTTTAATAGATCAAGCAGTCTGTCAGACAGGTTCAGCTGCAAAAGTTCATTAACCTCCTTGTCTATCTGGGATGCAGTCAGGTAACAGTGACCAAAATTTCTGCTGGCCGCCAGGACGTGTTTGATCCCCGCCAATATTCTTTGCCGGCTGTCAGGTTCAAGCCCGATACTTAAAGCAACCTTATCAGCAGAAAAAAAGCCGATTCCATAAAAATCATTTGCCAAACGGTACGGATCTTCAGTCACCAGTCTGACGGCATCATCACCGTATTCTTTATAGATCCGGACCGCAAACAGGGTACTGATACCATGAGACTGCAAAAACATCATAACTTCACGGATCGCTTTATGTTCAGTCCAGGCCTTACTGATCATGTCCAGCTTTTTTTGTGCAATGCCGGGAACTTCCACAAGCTGTTCAATATTTTCTTCAAAAATATCCAGGGTATCTTTGTTAAAGTGTCTGACAATATTTCTGGCGGTTTTAGGCCCAACTCCCTTAATCAATCCTGATCCCAGATATTTTTCAAGAGCAGCAGTGGTGGCGGGTTTATTTTCTTTGGCCATGGTTGCCTGAAACTGCCTCCCATATTTGGGGTGAACCGTCCAGGAGCCTTGAAATTCCATTGTGGCCCCGGCAAATACTTTTGTCTGATGAACAATGACTGTTTCCTGGCCCTGGGGATTATTGAACGGCATTACCCTGAGGATGGACCAACCATTGTCAGGATTATGGTAAGTGACCCTATCCACAATCCCTTTGAGGATTTCATTTATAATTCCAGTATGATTAACCACTTGTGGTTTCATTTTATCCTTCTTGACATCCAAATATCAAGTTTCGGGCGGTTCCAGGTGAATAAACCCGTTCAGGAGGACAATATCCTGCAATAATTCTGGTTGGCTGCGGTTAATTCAACTGCTGGACTACCTCAGCTTCAGAACTGTCAGAATGAATGGATTCAGAAATAACCTTGTTGGTGATCTCTTCAAGATATTCTTTTAAAGTTTTATTCAATTCTTCAAATTCAGGCCACAGTGTTTCATCCACAAAACTTTTGGGGATTTTTGCCATAACAGTGGTATACCGCTGCCTGTAATACCTGTATGGCTTGATGTCATATCGCCGCAGCAGAGCTGTAAATAATTTTCTGGACCAGACATCTGACATGGAAAATTTGTATTCCACCGGCGGGTCATTGCTTTGGGTCTCTTTTAAGCGGTTCTTAATTCTCTGGAGAGCATTAAACGCTGCATCCTTTTCCCCATCGGTGGTTGCGCCGGCAAAAAGAGCTTCTATCAATTTAAGCTTTTCTGTCAGTTTTTGTTCATTCATGTAATATCCTTTGAAAACTAAAAATGTCACATTAAAGGCCAGCAGCTTACCACTGTTCAAAAGAAAAATGAACTTTAAATTCGGCTTAAAAAAGGAATCTCAGGCAATATAATCTAAGATTCCTTTGGGGTCAGGATTTATAATCAGGTTCAAAACCATAGACACCCTGACAGCGTTCAGGGGGCATGGGGTCTACTTTTTTCCGGACATCATTATTTGTATAGGCGTATAACTGGCTGATGAGCAAAGTCATGACAACCAGGTCATCAGTGAAGCCAACTCCGGGTATAATGTCCGGTATGGCATCTACCGGGCAAATCAGATAACCCAAGGCCCCGATGATAACAGTCTTTGCCCACAATGGTGTAGATGATTCTCGCAGCAGGACATAGAGGGTGAAAGCTGCACGCAACACTGAACATCCCGCTGTTTCTGGCATTTTGGTGATCTTGTTCCAGAAATTTTTATCTGAATATGAAGCACTGTAATTTTCCTGTGTCATAATATTTCCCCTCCGGGATGTAAATGGCTGTCTTCACAGAGATAGGTTTGCATGGACGACAATGGCGATTGAATATGCACTTTTCCAGACATCAGAGCCTTGGCAACCTTTCCGACTTCATCGGAGCTTAACGGTATTAACAATACCTCTTTTTTCATGGTCAGAAGCCAACCTGTCTTTGGGTGATAATAAAGACGTTCAACCCTTAAGGAATCATTGGGGTTGGTGGAGCTGAGGGACTTTTGTTCTGCCACCAGCACTTGTTTCTCTATCTTGAATTCATTGCTCCAGTCACCAAAGTATTCTTTGATTTGCAGGGTGAAACTGTGTTTTTCCAGCCAACGCCTGGCGGTTTCAGGATCAATTGTTGTTGAGATTACTGGAGTCTGTTTGTCAACCTCGCAAACTGGTTCTATTGTCTGAAACCACTGCCCATTATGGGATCTGAATAGACAGATAGATATCTTACCGGATAATGCCGTCATGCTCTCTGTTTTAGCAATCAGGGATGCCATTGTCGTGTCATACAATATTCCATTAATTTTTTTTCTCATCTGTTTTTTCCTTTCATTTGTTAATAGTAACGGGCCATCTAAAAGTATTATATTGTTCATTCTGACGGGAGGGCTTTTGTCTGGAAATATTCAGATGAGAAAATAGGGTTTGATCAGGTATGAAAGGTTGTTCCCGAATTATTATCAAGAAGACTTTAATGCATTGTTAATAGGTTAAAAAAACTGGGTGTTATGAAATATTGGAAAACTAAATTTGTGATCTATATTACTCACCGGTTTGATGATTTAAAAAGTGTGGACGTACAGGGAAAGTCTGGGGTTTTCAGCCACCAGAAAATAGGACCTTGCCTTGGACGTAGTCCTCAACTTAAAGACCACAGCATGATCTGCCAAATTTTATATTTCAGGTCTAAAATAATAAAAAGGGAATTAATCTTGGAAAAAGCCAACGTTTGATTCCGCTATCAATGCCAACATCTCATGCAAAACCTGATTAAACCCAACTAAACCAGATTGACAAAAACCATATACCATGTAAAAAGACAGATTGAACCCATTTAAACCTATAATCTTCAGAGGTAAAAAAAATGGAAGATCGTTGGTTGTCAGTTGAAGAAATTGCTCAATATCTAGGTATCAGCAAAGATACTGTTTACACATGGATAAGCTGCAAAAAGATGCCCGCCCATAAAATCGGCCGTCTTTGGAAATTCAAAAAAGACGAGGTCGATACCTGGGTTCGTGATGGAAAAGCTGGCAAAATGACCGAAGGAAAATAACTTAAATCAGGAGCTTATAGATGACAAGTGCTCAACAACGCGCCGCACTGCAACGCCAGATCTGGCAGATCGCCAATGATGTACGGGGCGCAGTCGATGGCTGGGATTTTAAACAATATGTGCTCGGCACCCTGTTTTATCGTTTTATCAGTGAAAATTTTGCCAGCTATATTGAAGGCGGCGACGACACTATCAACTATGCCAGGCTCTCAGATGATATCATCACCCCGGAAATCAAAGATGATGCCATCAAAACCAAGGGCTACTTCATCTACCCCAGTCAGCTGTTTGCCAACATTGCCGCAGGCGCCAACACCAACGACAGCCTGAATACGGATCTTGCCGGCATATTTGCCGCCATCGAAACTTCTGCCAACGGCTACCCATCAGAAAGTGATATCAAAGGCCTGTTTGCAGATTTTGACACCACCAGCAATCGCCTCGGCAATACCGTTTCCGACAAAAACAGCCGTCTGGCCGCCGTTCTCAAGGGTGTTTCCGGACTGGACTTTGGTGATTTTCATGGCAACAAGATAGACCTGTTTGGCGATGCCTACGAGTTTCTCATTTCTAACTATGCTGCAAATGCAGGTAAATCCGGTGGCGAGTTTTTCACCCCGCAGCATGTGTCCAAGCTGATTGCACAGCTTGCCATGCACAAGCAAACCAGTGTCAATAAAATTTATGATCCCGCTGCCGGTTCCGGCTCCCTGCTGCTGCAGGCCAAAAAGCACTTTGACGCCCATATCATTGAAGACGGCTTTTTTGGCCAGGAGATCAACCACACCACCTATAACCTGGCACGTATGAACATGTTTTTGCACAACATCAACTACGATAAGTTCAATATTAGGCTGGGTAACACTCTGGAAGCCCCGCATTTCGGAGATGAAAAACCGTTTGATGCCATTGTCTCCAACCCGCCTTACTCGGTGAAATGGAAAGGCAGCGATGACCCGACCCTGATTAACGATGACCGCTTTGCCCCGGCCGGAGTGCTCGCCCCCAAATCCAAGGCTGACTTTGCCTTTGTGCTGCACAGCTTAAGTTATCTGTCCAGCAAAGGCCGTGCAGCCATTGTCTGCTTCCCCGGCATTTTTTACCGTGGAGGCGCTGAGCAGAAAATCCGTAAATATCTAATCGATAACAACTATGTTGAAACCGTGATCTCGCTTGCACCCAACCTGTTTTTTGGCACCACCATCGCTGTGAATATTCTGGTGCTCTCCAAACACAAAACCGACACCTTCACCCAGTTTATTGATGCAAGCGCCCTGTTTAAAAAAGAGACCAATAACAACCTGCTCACCAATGACCATATCGAGCAGATCATGCAGGCCTTTGACAGCAAAGAAGAGATTGACTATTTTACCCAATCAGTGCCTTTTGAAACCATTGCTAACAATGACTACAACCTGTCGGTAAGCGCTTATGTAGAACCTGAAGACACCCGTGAAAAAATTAATATTACAAAGCTCAATGCCGAGCTGAAAACCACGGTGAAAAAAATCGACCGGCTGCGCAGCGATATTGATGCCATTGTGGCACAAATTGAGGGAGATGTCGCATGATCTTAGAAAACAAACTCAACATCACCAATCAGGTTGAACTTGCCAAAGCCGAAGAAAAAATCAGCAAGCAGAAAGCCAGGCAGCTTTTTGATTCCGGCGATATTGAAAAGGCAGCGGTTGGCACCTTTTCAGGGCTATCCTTTATCCATGCATATCTATTTGGAGACATTTACGAGTTTGCAGGTAAAATCCGCACCGTGAATATTGCTAAAGGCAATTTCCGCTTTGCGCCACTGATGTACCTGAAACAATCCCTTGAACATATTGACGCTATGCCGCAGAACAGCTTTGATCAGATTATCGAAAAATATGTGGAGATGAACATTGCCCATCCCTTCCGGGAGGGAAACGGCCGTACCACCCGCATCTGGCTGGATCTGATGCTGAAAAAAGAAATCAGACAGGTGATTGACTGGAACCTGGTCAACAAAGAAGAGTATCTGTCTGCCATGGAGCGCAGCGTAGTAAAGGACATTGAAATCAAAATGCTGCTCCAGCAAGCCCTCACAGATCAAATTAATGACCGCGCCCTGTTCATGAAAGGCATTGATGTCAGCTATTTTTATGAAGGCTACAGCGAATTTAAAACCGAGGAGCTTTAGCATGAGGATATTTAATGGAACCACAGAATACACGGAATACACAGAAAAAAAGAGAATGAATCCTTCTGTGTTTTCTGTGTATTCCGTGGTTAAAAAATATAAGGGCAAAGCATGAGCAAAAAAGAGGCGATACAAGTTTTTGAAGACCGCAAG
>JBDRPM010000074.1:0-16189 GCA_043827005.1 Pseudomonadota bacterium
ATATGAATCTCCCAACCGGATAACAAAACTCATTCAAACCATGATTTTGGTTTGGGGAAACCGGAATGCCTGTCTTGCCAGAGAAGCGACCAAACTCCATGAAGAATATATCCGGGGTTCTTTATCCCTGATCCTTGAACAGCTTGAAAGCAGGGACCGTATCAGAGGAGAAATTTCCCTGTTTGTTCAAGGCTGTTCCCATGACACCCCCCCCATGACCACTGAAATGCTTGAAATTATTCTCATGGATCAGTTGTCCTCCACAAATCTTAGCACCACTGCCCTTGCCCGGCAAATTGCAGATCAATATCATGTCCGCAAAAAAGATGTCTATGATTTAATCTTGACGATTCAAAGGAAATAGAATTGTTAGAATTGTGTTAGAATCCATGCTAATACTTGAAAAATCAGCAAAAAAAGCCTAAACAGAGGCAGCAAATTTAGTTTTTTGTTAGTTTTATATTAGCAGTTTATTAAACACTGAAAAATAACGCGCTCTTACCTTTAAAAGATGAGGGTGTCTATCATTTAAAAGCTTAGCGAGAGAATATTATGGGTCTTCAATTATGTTATGTGGTCGTTGGCATGCTGTTGCTGTTTGCTGTTTTCGACCTGATTGTCGGTGTCACCAATGATGCTGTCAATTTTTTAAATTCAGCCCTTGGATCAAAAGCAGCACCTTTTTTTGTCATCATGACCATTGCCAGTTTAGGGATTCTTGCCGGCGTAACCTTTTCCGGCGGAATGATGGAAGTAGCCCGAAAAGGGATCTTCCACCCTCAGTTTTTCACCATGCCGGATTTGCTTACCATCTTTTTAGCCGTTATGATCACCGACGTATTGTTGCTGGATCTGTTCAATACCCATGGACTGCCCACCTCTACCACCGTATCCATTGTGTTTGAACTCCTGGGGGCTGCAGTTGCCCTTTCTGTCATCAAAATCATGGCTGCAACCCAAGGGCCTGCCATGGAATTATGGGACTATATCAATACAGCCAAAGCCATGGCCATTGTGGGCGGTATTTTATTGTCCATTGTAGTGGCTTTTTTTTCCGGGGCTGTCATGCAGTTTATTTCCAGGCTTATTTTCACCTTTGAATATTCTTCCACAATCAAAAAATATGGGGCACTCTGGGGCGGCATGGCCATGACTGCCATCACCTTTTTTATTTTGGTAAAAGGAGCCAAAGGAGCCACATTCATGGATGCTGTCACTGTTGACTGGATAAAAAACAATTCCTTGACCATCATGGGGGGTATTTTTGTTGTCACTGCCGTCATTTTTCAATTTCTGATCACCCTGTTTAACATCAATATTTTTAAACCAATTGTCCTTATCGGCACTTTTGCCCTGGCCATGGCCTTTGCCGCCAACGACCTGGTTAATTTCATCGGTGTGCCTCTGGCAGGACTCAACAGCCTTCAAAACGCCCTTGCCTCTGCCGACCCTTTGAACGTCACAATGGCTGCCTTGAGCAAAAAAGTTCATTCCCAAACCTATATCATGCTCATCTCCGGAGCGATCATGGTCATAACCCTGTGGATTTCCAAAAAAGCCAGGACGGTTACTGAAACAGAAATCAAACTGGGTCAGCAGGATGAAGGGGCTGAAAAATTTGAATCCATCTGGTTGTCCAGAAAAATTGTCAATTTGTTTGATTTTCTGTTCAGCATCGTGAATAACCTGACACCTGAAAAAATCAAACAAACCATTGCCAGACGCATGGAACCCATTGCAGAGACTGCTGTTTCCCATACGGAAAAACCCTCTTTTGACTTGGTCAGGGCCGCTGTCAATCTGATGGTTGCCAGTGCTGTGGTTTCATTTGCAACCTCCTTGAAACTGCCCTTATCCACCACTTATGTAACCTTTATGGTGGCCATGGGGTCCAGTTTTTCAGATCAGGCCTGGGGCCGCGAAAGTGCAGTATACCGGGTAACCGGCGTTTTGACTGTTATCGGCGGCTGGTTCATGACTGCCTTTATTGCCTTTGTTATTTCTTATGCTTTTGCCAATATCCTGTTTTATTTAAAAATTCCTGGATTTATCTTGTTGTGTGCTTTTTCTGGGTTTATGATCTGGAAAAATCACCATAAACATAAAGCCAATGAAAAAGACAATGAGGAAATGAGCATTTACAACCTGCAGACGGTTGAAAACTTTACTGAATCGGTTTCCGAGACTTTTGATCACTTAGCCTTTCTTCTCAAAGGGATCAGAGAATCTTTGGACACTGCTTTTGATGCATTATTTAAAGAAGATTTATATACGCTTAGGAATGAAAGAAACCGGGTCAAACATTTCCAGAAAAGCACCAATATCATCATTGCCAATATCTTTAAAGTGTTGCGCCTGCTGTCCAGAGAAGACCAGAAAGTCTCTTTTAATTATTATCAAATCATCAGAAGACTTCAAAAGCTAACCGATGGGCACAGGGATGTGGTGATCCGATCCAGTATGCATATCAGCAACCGGCATACAGGTCTTTTGAATGTTCAGATTGAAGAATTAAAAGAGATCAAAAAAGTGTTCTTAAATATCATCCTCCAGGTGGAAACCGCCTTCAGGGACAAACAGATTGTAGACTGCCAGGATGCAGTAGAACAATTTCACTATTTGCGGGAACTGGTAGACACGTTTAATGAAAACCAGATCAAACGCATCCGGGATGATTCGTCAAAGACACGACTGAGTATTCTTTTTTATGCCATCAGTGGAAATTGTGTCATGATGGCCAAACAGAATGTAAAATTGCTGGATATCTTTAATGAGTCTTTCAAGCTCAACCAGAAATGTTCATAACTTTCTTTCCAAATCAATATTGAGATTTTAAACGCCCTTCCGGCAATGATGCCGGAAGGGCGTTTGTTTTACCTATACTGCAAATTTTTCCGTTACTTGATCATCGTGCGCAATGGTAATAACACCCCGCCTGTTTCGTTCTGTATGATAAATAAAGTCTGTTTTTTTGACATCTGAATCAACATAGGTTTCCATCTCAACAATCTGGATTACACTTTTCCCGTAAATAAAGACTTCTTTAGAATTGTATTTTTTTAAAAGCTCTTTATATGTCATGTGATACCCTCCCTGTAATTTATCGTTTTACAAGTTCGATGATCATGAACACAGACTAAGCATGTTTTAAATTTAATCCAGACCAAAGGGGCAAAAATAAAAAAAAGGGGTTGCCTCAAACACGTTGAGACAACCCCTTTTAACGAACTATGTAAAACTATAAGTGTCTTAAAAAGACAGATTACATTTTAGATCCTTCTGCATGGCTCTGCAGTTTTACTTCAACTTTTTCAGTCAAGGATGCATAGTATTTTCTCAGGATAACCAGAACTTCTTCACGGCCAAAGTGATCAACCACTTCTTCATTGTTGGAAAGTGCATGACGCAGTTTGGTTCCGGAAAGAATAACCCTGTCTTCTTTGCCGTGGGGGCAGGTTCTCATGGAAGCCATACCATCACATTTTTTGCAGTAGAAGGTCCAGTCAATCTTCAATGGCTCACAAACCAGTGCTTTGCCGGGTTCTGACGGTGTCGGAATGGCATCAAATATTTCCTGTGCTTCAAACAGTGTATAAAAATCACCAACACCAGCATGGTCACGACCAATGATCATTCTGTTAACGCCGTAGTTCTGACGGAAAGTTGCATGAAGAAGAGCTTCTCTTGGGCCTGCATATCTCATGTCAAGAGGATATCCGCCATTGACAACATGCTGGGGCACAAAGAACCCTTTGATCAGGGTATCAATACATTCAATACGGACTTCTGCAGGGATATCACCGGGTTTGAGATTACCGATCAAAGAGTGAATCAGAACACCGTCACACACGTCAAGAGCGATTTTGCAAAGATGCTCATGGGATCTGTGCATGGGGTTTCTAAGCTGCATGGAAGCAACGTTTGCCCAGCCTCTTTCATCAAAGATGGCGCGGGTTTCTTTCGGTGTCAGGTAAACGCCTTTGAATTTTGTGGGGAATTCACCTTCGGAAAGAACTTTTACAGGACCGGCAAGGCAGAATTCTTTTCTGGCCATAACCATCTGAACGCCAGGATGATCTTTCATGGCAATTGCCCAGAATTTATCATCAGCAGATTCTTCGCCATGACCTTTATAAACTTTTTCACATTCCCATTTCTTATCGTCTTCGGTCATTTCAAATTTTTCTTCGATTTTCATGGTGGCAAAAATTTCACCTTTTCTTTCAAGTGCAATTTCATCACCGACTTTAATACCGGCTGCATCCTCTTTTGACGCATCAAGCATTACAGGAACCGGCCAGAATGTACCGTCAGCAAGAAGGAAATCAGCGCAAACACCTTTCCAGTCTGCTTTGGTCATAAAACCGTTCAATGGGCTGAATCCACCGATACCAAGCATAATCAGATCGCCTTTAACCTGAGAAGAGATCTCAATCTTTTTCAGGCCGGCTGCTTTTTTCAATTCTGCTTCAAGTGCTGCGCCTTCAAGCTTACAAATTACCAGGCCTTTTCCACCATGTGGAGCTACTAATTTAGACATATACTTCATTCTCCTTGTTTATGTTTTGCTTTTTGACAGGCGTTTACACAAACCCCTGCCTTGTATTTATATTTTTATACTGTCAAATAATCTTTTAAGGTTTAATGGTGATTGGAAAATTTGTCAAGAAATTTATTAATTTATCTGTAAAATCCTGGCTATTTCATCCATTGAATTCACGTTCCAGTCTGCAGCAAGGTTCGGGCTTTTAAATGCCATAAACTTTACATTTGCATTGACCGCCGCCTGGCGATCATAGTCAGAATCCCCTATGAATAAGAGTTGTTCAGGGTCCAGATCAAATTTATCCATAATCAGCAACAATTGTTCAGGGTCTGGTTTTGGTTTTTTTACAGTGGCTGCTGTAACCACGATGTCAAAATACTGTTCCAGATTATAATCGATCAATACCTTTTCCATGGTATTGGTCCGGTTGGTACCAATCCCGCGGATATATCCCTTGCTTTTCAAACCGTTCAGAAGGTCAACCAGTCCATCTTCCATCACCATGTATTGGATGAATTTATGATACCCGATGTTTTTTAAACTCTCAAAAACAGGCGTCAGATCTTCTCTTTCCGGGAACAGATAAATAATGGCTTCTTTGACCGTCATCATATGAACATTGACAAATTGTTCATCATTCAACAAAGGCTTGCCAAAACTTTTAAGCACCTCATCATAATAATTCCGGTTGGCCACGGCTGTGTCAAACATAACACCGTCACAATCAAATATGACAGCTTTAATTTTTGATATATCCATCATAATGTTTTAATAATTTAAGTCTGTAAACCTTAATTAACTTCCTTTCTGAAACAAGGCAGATACCCTGATTTTCAGCTGTGGGGTGTACACGCTGTCTGTTTTAAGGATAAGGTTATCAAAAAAATTACCTGCCTTATCTGAAAATACCTTTACCATGACCTGCCAGGAATCACCTTCTTTTGCAGGCGGTACAAGCGTTGCCATAATCCCTGAATCAGGTTTTTGTTCCAGCCCCAAAATTGTGAACATAAATTGTTTGGACGGGGTGATTGTGATCATTGATTCCAGCGTATCCCCAGGGTTTCCGTTCAGATAAACCGATGAAGGGTTTATATCCACTACTTTTTCAACTTTTCCGGTGACCACCAGATTAAATTTTTTCCTGTCCGGATCATCGGTCTTGACCAGTATCCGCTTGGTCATGATTTTCCCGCCATACCCGCTGGTTTTAAACCCGACTGTTATTTTTGCTTCCCCGCCCGGGGGAACCTCACTCAAATCAAGTGATTTCTGGTCGCACCCTCAAGGTGGCAATACATCCAGAATCTTTAAGACAATGTCTCCAGTGTTCTTAATTATAAACTCATGGGTTATATGGGTCCCTTCTGCCACAGGTTCAAAGGTATACACCGGGTCCTGAGCTATAGCAACTGGCTGGGCCCATCCCGATTGCATCCAATAAGACTGAACCAGGCAAACAACGACAAACAACGTACTGACAATGATTATTTTCTTTTTCATAAAATTTCTTTTTATCCTGTGTAATTGATAAGTTGCCAACCAACTACACACAATAGGATGATTTAAAAAGTTTTTCAAGTTTGGGTTTGATTAATCTGTATTGTTTTGTGAATAACGGCCATGGGCCGCCTTGGTATTTTACCCTGGTCTGCCCACAACAAATCATGAAAGAATTCATAAGCTTGGCAAGTTCTTTCATATAAAAATCCTCTGCAATTAATACTTTTTTTATGGTTTATCCCCTGCCTTTTGATTAATTTATCGCTTAAACAATTCTTTATTGATCATGGTGCAGACTCCTTTTTCCTGTTTTATGCTCTTTTTGTCAATAGTCAAAGCTTTAACCGCTCCCATGAGGGCGTTGGTTAAAATAATATTGGGATAGGTGAAAAATTCATCTTTTGTTACGGATTTTTCACAAATCTGATATCCTTTGTCTGACAAAATTTTGAGCACAGCCTTGATTGTCACACCTTCCAGAACATGGTCAGATACCGGCACGATCACGGTTTGTCCTTTTATGGCAATGATATTGGCTGTGTTTGTTTCTGAAATGGTATGATCCGGATTTAAAACAATAGCTTCATCTGCCAGACAGGATTTGGCAAACTGTCCTGCCCGCTCATAATACAGATAGTTTAATGTTTTCTGATCTGCCAGCGGAGTCTGCCGGGGATGAGGATAGGTGACCAGATCCAGGCCTGTTTTTTTCAAAACATCCAGCCGATGAGCATATTCCCTGGCAAAGGCTGCCAGGAAAAATCGTTTGCCGTTATCCTGTTCATCTTTTGAAACCAGAAGCTTGATTGCCAGAGTCTTATTTTCAAACTGATTTTCATCAATCAGCTGGTCAATGACATTCTTCCAGGTAATATCCGGCCAAGGTGTTGAAAACAAAGCTTCCCATGAGCGGTTCAGTCGATCCACATGATCGTTCAGCCGATAGATATATCCATTTTCAACCTTGATGGTTTCAAACAGGCCGGCCCCGTATTGAAAACCAGCACTGGTTGCCGGCACCATGGCCTGATCCTGATCCACCATTTTCCCGTCTATCCAGGCTTTGATCTTTTGGGCCTTTTGACTCTTTTGATTACTGGACAAGGCATCCATGAGCGTTTTTCCTTTATCAATGGTTTCCTGGAATTCCTTTTCCGGGTCTGAATCATAAACAATCCC
The DNA here is from genome assembly GCA_043827005.1 of Pseudomonadota bacterium. Taxonomy (GTDB): domain Bacteria; phylum Desulfobacterota; class Desulfobacteria; order Desulfobacterales; family Desulfobacteraceae; genus Desulfobacula. The sequence goes on from JBDRPM010000074.1 coordinate 7,229, forward strand.
GCCACCCACTGAAAAGAAAACAGTATGATTCACAATGGTGGCCGTCCGAATGGCAATGGAAAGATCCATGGTGTCATGAAAACTGATATATCCGATGGACCCGGTATAAACATGTCGTTTAACCGGTTCAAGTTCATCAATAATTTCCATGGACCGGATTTTGGGGCACCCGGTAATGGAACCACCCGGGAAGGTGGCTTTGAGCAAATCCACCGAGGTTTTCCCCTCTTTGAGGACCCCCTGGACAATGGAAACCAGATGAAACACATTTTCATATGGTTCAAGGCGTTTGTGCTCTTTAACAACCACGGATTCAGGACAGGTCACCCGGGAAAAATCATTTCGCATCAAATCGACAATCATGGTCAGCTCGGCATCATCCTTAACGCTTTGGGAAAGGGTTAAGCTGTTTTCCTGATCCTCTTTTTGGGTTTCACCCCTGACAATGGTCCCTTTAATCGGACGGGTTTCCACATGCCGACCGCTTTGCTTGATAAACCGTTCCGGTGAAGTTGAAACAATGGTGTGGTCACAAGCCTGGATATAACTGAAAAAAGAGGCAGGATTGCGTTCATACAGATCAAGGAACAATGAATAGGCATCCCCTGAAAAACCGGCTTCAAACCGCTGGGAAAGGTTTGCCTGATAAATATCACCTGCATTTAAATAGCCAATAATTTTTGCTGCTGCAGCCATATATTCGTGTTTTGTGAAACTGGATTCAAACCCCTGGCTGTCAACAAAAAACAAAGGCTTTTCAAATTTTCGGGCAGACCCATTGTTCATTCGATCATAAAAAAATTGTCGCTTCTTTTCAATAAGATGGTCTGCAAACATATCAGGGATTGCACCTTTTTCAGATTCGAACCCGGTATCATGGTTCAGCAGAGGAATGCAAAGCGTGGTCTGACCGGTCTGTATCTTTTGAATTAAAATAATTGACGGCGCATACAAGACCATGTCCGGCAAATGGGTATCCATACAGGTAACGGGAAGTCGTTCAATCCGATCTTTCAAATCATAGGCAAAATATCCGAAAAGACCGGCATGAACCGGAAGGTTGAATGTCTGTGCGTCTAAGCTGAACCGCTCAAGCAATGCCTCAACAACTGAAAAAGGGTCCTGCCTGAAACAAAAGGCTTTGCCCTGACATTGCAGATTAATGGTTTCCTGACGGCTGCTCAGTTCAAGCCATGGGTCAATCGCAAGAATATGATACTCGGATGCATCAGAAAATGAACCAGACAGCAAAAGAACGGTTCCCTGATCCTTTGAAAAGGCTTGTGCAGCCTGTTCAAAGGGCTGATCAAGGGCAATGCTTTCCTGATAAACACCTTGCAATCGTGGAAAAAGCTGAAGATGCTTTAGAAAGGGGGTCATCTGATAAATGGATTGTTTTGTTTTTCTTTGCCTATGGTTGTTTCAGAGCCGTGACCGGTATAGACCACAGTTCTATCCGGCAGGATCAACACTCTTTGTTTAATACTTTCAATCAATGTATCATAATCTCCGCCCGGCAGATCTGTTCGACCGATAGAGCCTGCAAACAATGTATCGCCGGCAAAAAGGCATCCTTTTGCATACAAACAGATCCCTCCTCTTGAATGGCCCGGGGTATGAATCACTTTAAGGGTGATGTCACCAAAACTGATTTCATCGTCATGATTTAAAAGCACATCTGCTGGTGGAGAATTTTCCGCTGATAGCCCAAACATCATGGCTGCTCTTGATAATTCTGCAAGCATGGGCTCATCTCCCGGATGAATGGCGATCAAGGCGCAGGTTGCCTCTTTCATCCGTTTATTGGCACCCACATGATCAAAGTGGCCGTGGGTATTGATCAGATATTTTACCTTTAACTCAGACTTGGCAAGCTCCATGAGAATTCGATCCGCATCATCACCCGGATCAATCACAACCGCTTGTTTTGTAGATTCACACCCTAAAATATAACAATTGGCCATGATCGGGCCGACTTCAAGTTTTTTTATTATCAAAACAATCTCCTAAATCAGACTATTTGGAATTTTCCAAAGATTTAATTTGATCCAGCACGCCATTAATAAATGCCCCTGAATCCTTGCTGCCAAATTTTTTCCCGATTTCAACAGCTTCATTAATGGTGACACTGTCAGGAATATCATCGCATTCCAAAAATTCATAGGTTGCAATCCGCATGATATTTCTATCCACCACCGGCATCCTGGAAATTTTCCAGTTTTTCGAACATTGGTTCAACAGGTCATCAATCCGGGCTTTATGCTCCATCACCCCATGAATCAAGGTGTCGAAAAAAGGCTTGACACTTTTGGTCAGCTCTTCTTCATTGTTACTGCAAAAGGCCTCAATATTCTGGTCAATGGTCAGATCAGATTTTTTACCTGAACCCAATTGCTCCATATCCAGAAAAAAAAGTGCCTGGAGGGCAAGTTCCCTTGCCTGTCTTCGATCACCCATAATCTTATTTTGCCTTTCTCAAGCTTTCAGACAAATTGGCCATTTCAATCGCCCCCAGAGCCACATCAAACCCTTTATTCCCCGCTTTGGTTCCAGCTCTTTCAATGGCCTGTTCAATGGTTTCTGTGGTGAGAATCCCAAACATTACCGGGATATCAGATTCAAGACTGACCGATGCGATCCCTTTGGAAACTTCAGCACACACATAGTCATAATGGGTGGTTGCACCGCGGATGACCGCACCAATACAGATGATGGCATCATATTTGCCGTATTTGACCATTTTCTGGGCTGCCAGAGGAATTTCAAAAGCACCCGGCACTTTTAAAAGTGTAATATCCTCATCTGCAGCGCCACTTCGAATCAATGCATCAATGGCACCATCCACCAGTTTGCTGGTAATAAAATCATTAAAACGGGAGGCAACAATTCCAAATTTTTTGCCTTTGGCCTGTAAGCCTGCTTCGATAATTCTGGGCATTTTTTAATCCTTTATGATAATAATCAAATTTAGCCACGAGACTATATGTGGAGCAGATGCCCCATTTTGGCCTGTTTGCATTTCAAATAACCCTTATTGTGGCAATTGGCCTCCACCTCAATGGGAACCTGTTCCACCAGGGTTAATCCATATCCTTCAAGACCGATCATTTTTTTCGGGTTATTGGTCAACAATCTCATTTTTTTAACCCCAAGGTCAACCAGCATCTGGGCACCCACGCCATAATCTCTCATATCTGCATCAAACCCAAGTTTTTCGTTGGCCTCAACCGTATCCATTCCCTGACGCTGATATTCATACGCCTTGAGTTTGTTTACCAGACCAATGCCGCGGCCTTCCTGGCGAAGATACAACAGCACACCACTGCCTTCTTCTTCCATCATGGACATGGCCTTATGGAGCTGGTCCTGGCAATCGCACCGCAAAGAGGAAAAAATATCGCCGGTCATGCATTCTGAGTGAACCCGGACCAGTGTTGCCCGGTTCGGGTCAATCTCTCCTTTGACCAGCGCAATATGGGTCAGATTATCCATGTCATTTTCATAGGCGATAATTTTAAATTCCCCTCCCACCCGGGTGGGAATGATTGTCTGAGCTGCTCTTTTGACAAAGCTTTCTGTCTGGAGACGATACTTGACCAGATCGGCTACAGTACAGATGCCGATTCCATGTTTTTTTGCAAACTTTTCAAGAGACGGCATTCGGGCCATGGTGCCATCTTCATCCATGATTTCACAGATCACGCCGGCTGGTTTCAACCCGGCCAGACGCGCAAGATCAACCGATCCTTCGGTCTGTCCGATCCTTACCATAACACCGCCGTCCCTGGCTCTTAATGGAAAAATATGACCGGGCCGGGCAATATCGGCTGGTGTGGTTCCATCAGCCACGGCTGTTAATATGGTTGTGGCGCGGTCTGCAGCAGAAATACCCGTGGTAACCCCTTTCTTGGCTTCAATGGAAACCGTGAACCCTGTGCCGTATTGAGAAGTGTTGTTATCCACCATCATGGGCAGATCCAGACGATCTGCAATGGATGAGTCCAGAGAAAGACAAATCAAGCCCCGGCCATGCGTGGCCATAAAATTAATGGCTTCAGGGGTCACAGCCTCTGCTGCCATGGTCAGATCCCCCTCGTTCTCACGATTTTCATCATCCACGAGAATCACCATTTTTCCATTCTTAATATCTTTAATCGCCTGTTCAATTGTTAAATGAGGCATTTTTAAAAACCCTTTATAAAAATCCGTTCTTTGCCAGAAGCGCCATGCTGATATCTTGTTTACCAACCGCTTTTCCTGTTGGAAAAGCATCATTTTTAGAAGCGCTTCCCATTAAATATTTTTGTACATATTTACCGATCATATCGGTTTCTATATTCACAAGATCCCCCTTCTGTTTAAATCCGATGGTTGTAACAGCAGCTGTATGGGGAATAATACTGACCTGAAAATCTGTGTGTGAACACTGGTTAATGGTCAAACTGATCCCCTCAATGGCCACAGATCCTTTTTCAATCATGTCCGCTGACAGTTTGGGAGGCACATTGATTGTCACAATGACGGCATTGCTCTTTCTGGTTATGGAGGCAATGGTTCCGGTTCCATCGATATGGCCGGATACCAGATGGCCGTCAATCCGGTCAGACAGCCTTAATGCCCGTTCAATATTCACCCTGGAACCAACTGTCAAAGTTTTAAAAGTTGTCCGTTCAACTGTTTCCGGGGCCATGTCCACTTTGAACAGGTGCTTTTCAAGGCCCACTGCTGTCAGGCATGCGCCGTTCACTGCAATGGAATCTCCGATCCGGGATGCTGATAAATCAAGGTCACACGAGATGGAAAGTACTTTTCCATCTCCTCGAGATTCGATTCGCTGAATGGTCCCGAAACTTTCAATTATGCCTGTAAACAATTGCTCTTTTCCTTAAGGGCTCGCTCAAAAAATAACTTCACATTTTGGAAGCCGATTCATCCTGTCTGGCTACGTCGTGAAAACGCAACATATGCTTGCCACCTGCAAGGTGCTGTTTATTGTAAATATCCTTGAACCATTATATCATCATCAAACCGGACTATATCCATGTGTTTGAGTTTAAACGTATCCTTTATTAATACTGGTCCTTTGCCGCAAAACACGGGCACACCATCATTACCACCCAAAAATCTGGGCGCCATAAAATACAGCACTTTATTAACGATTCTCTCCTTCAATGCTGATGCAGCAACCGTTCCGCCGCCTTCTATCAGCAGGCTTAAAATCGACAACTGACCTAATTTAATCATCAGTTCATTTAAATCAAGTCCCTGTTCGTTCAGGCCTACTTCAAGGAGTGTGGCACCCTTTTTTTGAATCAATTTTTTTTTGTCTTCCAGAACATTGGGACCGATCACAACAATGGTTTTTGCAGTATTTTTTGCAGTGGATGATGGATTTAAAACCTTTGCATCCGGGTGAATGGTCAAATGGGTGTCTAAAATAATCCTAACCGGATCTTTGGCCTGGAAATTTGGAATTCGGGCGGTCAGTGACGGATCATCAGCATGCAGGGTGCCTGAACCGATCAAAATCCCATCCACTTCATGGCGGATTTGATGACCATAGTTCCGGGATGTTTCACAGGTGATCCATTTTGAATCTCCGGTGGATGTTGCAATCATTCCATCCAGCGTGGCTGCACATTTAAGGATAACAAACGGGCGTTTCCCATTTTGAGTGTACCAGATAAAATCTTCGATCAAACGTTTTGCATCGTGTTCAAGAATTCCAGTGACCACTTGAATTTTATTTTCCTGCAAATGCTGGATTCCGCCGCCTGAAACAAAGGGGTTGGGATCGATACACCCCACCACAACCCGTTTAATACCGGCCTGGATAATCTTATGGGTACACGGCGGGGTCTTTCCAAAATGGTTGCACGGTTCTAAGGTGACATACAGATCAGCGCCATGTGCCTTGCGGCCTGCGTCGTCTATGGCTTCAACTTCGGCATGGGCACAGCCGGCAGCCTTGTGAAACCCCTGCCCCACGATTATACCGTCTTTAACCACCACTGCCCCGACACAGGGGTTTGGAGAGGTAAAGCCTTTAGCAATTCTGGCCAGCTTTAAGGCCTGGTGCATATAATCATGGTCTGTCATGGATATATCCTGGCATTGGTCCCGGCTTTTGTCCCGATTTTTGTTTCGGCTTTGATTCTAATCTGGCCATGGCCGGGTCTATTTTCTGCTCAAGTCATGACCCGACATCTGATCCAGTTCCGGTGGCAGACAATCTCTGGGGAGAAGCCCTTTGAGCTCCTCTATGAAATCGGCCACATCTTTAAACTCCCGATATACAGAAGCAAACCGGACATATGCGACATCGTCTATTTTTTTCAAGGCCTGAATGATTAACTCACCAACCACTTTTGAAGAAATCTCACGCTCATTGGTATTGCGCAACTTGCGCTCAATCGCATCCACGGTTTCTTCTATCTTATTGATACTGATGGCTCTTTTTTCACAGGCTTTTTTGATACCGGAAAGGACTTTTTCCCGGTTGAACTCTTCTCTTCGGTTGTCTTTTTTAATGATAATGATGGGAGCCAGTTCAACCCGTTCATAGGTTGTAAATCGTTCACTGCAGTCCTGACATTCCCTGCGCCGGCGTATTTCAAACTCGATCTTGCCCGGACGCGAATCAACCACCCGGGTATTTAAACTTGCGCAAAACGGGCATTTCATACTGGCCTCTTTTCCTGCTGCATTTCAAGCTGAATCAGATTGACCCCGGCTCCCTGAAACATTTCCAGGGTTAACGCATCATCATAACCATCTAAATAATAAACCGATTTAATGCCGGCATTGATAATCATTTTAGCACAGATGGAACAGGGCTGGTTGGTACAATACAGGGTTGCGCCCTGGACCTGAATACCGTGATACGCCGCCTGAATAATGGCATTTTGTTCTGCGTGAACCCCGCGGCATAACTCATGCTTTTCTCCGGATGGCACATTCAACCGGGCTCTGAGGCAACCGGTTTCCTTGCAATGCGGCACCTTGGCCGGCGCACCGTTATATCCGGAACATAAAATTCTTTTTTCCTTAACCAGCACTGCCCCGACTTTTCTTCGAAGACAAGTTGCCCGACTGGCGACAAGAATACAGATTCCCATAAAATATTCATGCCATGACGGTCTGCCGGATTCAGGATCACCCATTATATTAGTGTCCTGTATATAAAGGATATTGAGCGCACAGTTCTTTTACCTGGCAAGCCACCTTCTCTATATTGGCCTCATCATCCAGGATATCGCAGATAAATCCGGCAATTTGCTTGCTGGCTGCTTCATCAATCCCCCTGGAAGTCACAAGCGGCATTCCGATCCGAATACCGCTGGTAATAAACGGGCTTCTTTTTTCATTGGGAACTGAATTTTTATTCACAGTAATATCAGCCCGGCCCAAACGTTCTTCAGCATCTTTGCCAGACAATTCTTTTGAGGAAAAATCAACCAGCACCATATGGTTATCCGTTCCATTTGAGACCAGTTTGAATCCTCTGTCCATCATGACCCGGGCAAGGGCTGCCGTATTTTTGATCACCTGGCGCTGATAGATTTTAAACTCATCACTCAAGGCTTCTTTGAGAGCCACTGCTTTTGCCGCAATCACATGCATGAGCGGCCCACCTTGAATACCGGGAAAAATCTGAGCTCCAATGGCTTTTGAAAATTCTTCCGAACATAAAATCATGCCGCCTCTTGGGCCTCTCAACGTTTTATGGGTGGTGGTGGTAATGACATCGGCAAACCCCACGGGACTGGGATGAACGCCGCCTGCCACCAGACCTGCAATGTGGGCCATGTCCACCATAAACAGCGCATTAACCGACTTTGCGATCTGGGCAAATCCTTTAAAATCAATCATCCGAGGGTATGCACTGGCTCCGGCCACAATCATTCTTGGCTTGTTCTTTTTTGCCAGTTCTTCCACCTGGTTTAAATCAATCATCTCGGTTTCAGGCGATAATCCATAATGGGTGAAATCATACAGTTTGCCTGAAAAACTGACCTTTGCCCCATGGGTCAGGTGCCCCCCATGGGAAAGATCCATGGCCAGAATTTTATCCCCGGGATTGAGCAATGCAAAGTAAACCGCCATATTGGCCTGGGAACCGGAATGGGGTTGAACATTGGCATATTCAACATTAAACAGACGCTTGGCTCGTTCAATGGCCAGCTCTTCAGCCTGATCCACAAATTCACAGCCGCCATAATACCGCCGGGCCGGATAGCCTTCAGCATATTTATTGGTCAGAATGGACCCCTGAGCTTCCATAACAGCCTGACTGACCGTATTTTCAGAAGCAATCAGGTTTAATCCGTTTTCCTGACGATCGGCTTCCCTTTGAATGACGTTTGCAATTTCAATATCTGTCTTTTCAATATACCCCATTGCTAACCCTTATAATTTGATAATATTTCAGACGGATCTGGTTAATTTCAGATCAATTTTTTACTTTAGATCAATGCTTTTAATCCGGTCCAGATGACGGCCACCTTCAAATCCAGTGTCCAGCCAGACTTGAACCAGCTCAAATGCCAGGGCATCACCCACAATCCGACCGCCTAGGACCAGAATATTGGAATCATTGTGAACCCGGCTCATCTTTGCGGAAAAAATATCAGAACAAAGCGCTGCTCTTACTTTGGGAAACCGGTTGGCCACCATGGACATGCCCAGCCCTGTACCGCATAGCAATATACCTCTGGAAAAAACACCGTTGGATATGGCCTGGGCAACCTTTTTGCCGTAATCCACATAGTTTACCGAAGCCGTCCCTTTGGTTCCGACATCTTCAACCTGAAAGCCTTTTCCGGATAAATAGATTTTAATCTTTTCCTTGAGTTCAAATGCGGCATGGTCACTGCCTATGATAATTGATCGGTTATCATCCATTCTATTTGCCCTTTTTAAAAATTTTTCTCTATTAAGATTTGGCCTTAATAAAATCAA
>JBDRPM010000075.1:0-46203 GCA_043827005.1 Pseudomonadota bacterium
GAACGAAAACTCATCCATCTGCTGCGTTGCTGCGCAAAGCTGAAATCCTCATGTACTACAGTACACTCCGGTTTCAGCTTTGCTTGCGCCTTGCATATGGACAAGTTTTCATCCAAACACGGGTTTTCGGTCAGGCACTAAATAAGCAGGTCTTGGATTAAAAAAGTAATGATCTTATATGATCCCGCCATTAATGCCAATGGCCTGGCCGGTTATATATCCGGCATCTTCTGAACATAAAAACAGAACGGTTGCTGCAACTTCCTCAGGTTTTCCAAGCCTTCCGGCCGGGATTGTTTTTTCAATATCTTTGATGGACAGGCCATCAGTCATTTCAGTTTCAATATACCCTGGCGCAATGGCATTGACCGTTATTCCTCTTTTTGCAACTTCCCTGGCAAGGGCTTTGGTTGCTCCGATTAACCCTGCTTTTGATGCAGAATAATTCACCTGTCCGGCCTGACCAATCTGTCCTGAAGTTGAAGAGATATTGATAATCCTGCCAAACCGTCTGGACAACATATGTTTAACAATCAGTCTTGTCACGTTAAAAAATCCTGTCAAATTGGTATCCAGAACAGTCTGCCAATTTTCCTGTTTCATCCATACCATGAGCATATCATCTGTGATTCCGGCATTATTGACCAGGATGTCAATTTTCTTTTTTTGACTCAGGATTGTTTTAATCGCTGCTTCAACCGTTTCCTTATTTTTGACATCAAATTGAAGAAGTTCTGCTTTGCCCCCGTCTTTGGTAATTTCCGCCAGGGTTTGTTCAGCTTTTTCAAGGTTTGAATGATAATTCAGATATACAAACCGTCCTGTCCGGGCAAGTGCTTTGGCAATGGCCTTTCCAATTCCTCTGCCAGCTCCTGTCACAAGAGCAATCTGAATAGAATCGGCGTTTTGTTCAGGCATTTTACTCCTTTATCCCGGCATTAAATATAGTGGACCTGCCTGAAGGCATTGGCCAGCTTGGTTCTGGTGATGGGTTTGACAATATAGGTTTCATCCCCTTGTTTTAATGCTTTTTGAGCGTCTGGTGTTAATTGTTCAGAGGCGAGCATGATTATTTTGACCATATCCTCCCGGACAATATCTTTGGATTTTTCCCATTGTCTGATTTTGTTCAACACCTGATTTCCATCAAGATCCGGCATGTCTGTATCTAAAAAAATCAGGTTGTAGGTATCTTTGTCATTGTGGGCCCGGACAAAGGCATTTAATGCTTCAAGACCATTGATGGCAACATCGCATTCTCCATACTGGGCAAGGGTTTTCTGTGCTTTCTTCCTTGAACTGAATTCATGGTCAACCAGTAAAAATTTCATGAACAGATGTTTTACAGAATAGGTGACAATAAAATTTTTCAATTGTTCACAGGATTCATAAAGCCGGGTAAATTCTTTTTCAACCTGGGTTTCATTGTTGGCTGCATGTGCCCGGTCCAGGGAGAAGGCAGCATCCATGATCATTTTACAGGACAGATGTTTGACCGAATCCCTGAAGGTTAACAGGGCTGCTTTGACCTGGGCGTTGTCAGATTTGTCAATACCAGTCCTTATATTGTTGAGCATGGGGCCGTGATTGTTTAAGAAATCATCAAAACATTCTTTGACCAGGTTTTTATCACCGTTCATGGTCTGAATCAGTTCATCAAGGTCGATGATATCATCTTTTATGATAACCGGTTCTCTGGTTTGAACCACAACCGGTTTTTCAGCGGCAACTGGCTGTGAGCTGTTTGAAATGGCGTCTTCAAGATCTTTTCGTTTGATGGGCTTGGTGATAAAGTCATCCATTCCAGACGCAATAAATCGCTCCCGGTCACCTTTCATGGCATTGGCGGTCAGTGCGATAATCGGGATATGGGTGTGGGATCCTTTTTGTTCCTGCTCCATTTTTCGAATGGTTTGAGTGGCTTCAAGTCCGTCCATGACCGGCATTTGCCCATCCATCAGGATAAGATCAAATTGCCCTTTGCTGTATAACTCCACAGCTTGTTTACCATTCTCGGCAATGGTGATGGTATGGCCGAGTTTTTTGAGCATATTGGTCGCCACTTTCTGGTTCATTTTGTTGTCTTCGGCCAGCAGAATCTTTAACGTTCGGATTGTTTCACCCAGGGTTGCTTCGGGTTCTTCAATTCCAAACCGGGTATTGACGGCTTCTTTGATGTCGTTGAGTCCGTAAAGGTCTTTTAAACACTCAAGCACATGGCCCCGGTAGACAGGTTTGGCAATCTGGGCATTAAAGCCGATGGATTTCAAGGTGGTCTGATCCAGGCGTTTTCCGGTATAAGTCATGAGAACCAGATTCGCTTTGGTGATGCCCGGATTGTTCACAAGTTGTCCGGCAAATTTTTTTCCATCAACAGCAGGCATTTCCATATCGATAAAAATGGTATCAAACGGACGGTTGCTTTGTTTGGCATCCATGAGTTTTTCCATGGCCATGACGGTGTTCTGGGCACTGTCCACGGAACACCCAAAAGAAGAAAGATGGAGTGTCATGGCCTTTCTGCATGAATCTGTATCATCAAGAACCAGACAATTCAAAGATTTGATTTTATCGGGTATCTTCAGTGTTTTGGCTTCAATTCCGGATTGTTTTTCAAACCAGGCGGTAAACCAGAAATTTGAGCCTTCTCCTTCTTCGCTTTTAACACCAATGTCACCTCCCATCAGTCCGGCCAGTTGTTTGGAAATCGTCAGGCCAAGACCGGTTCCTCCGTATTTTCGGGTGGTGGATGCATCCACCTGGGAAAATGATTGAAACAGCTTGCCGATTTTGTCTTTGGGAATTCCAATGCCGGTATCAATGATCTCAAACCGCAGGGACACGGTGTTGTCTTTTTCGCCGATATAAGAGACCCGTAACAGGACTTCTCCTTTTGCAACAAATTTTATGGCATTTCCGGACAGATTGAGGATAATCTGGCGAAGCCGGGTGGGGTCGCCCTTGAGAAAATTGGGGACATTCTCCTCAATGAGGCAGATGTATTCAATGTTTTTTTCCTGGGCTTTGGTGGCCATAATCTGGCTGATGTCGTGCAGGGTTTTGGCCAGATCAATATCAATGACTTCAAGATCAAGTTTGCCAGCCTCTATTTTGGAAAAATCAAGGATATCATTGATAATATTGAGCAGGGCATCGGCGCTCTGGCGAATGGATTCTGCATAGTCGATCTGCTCTTTTGTTAACTCGGTTTCCAGCAGGATATCGGCCATGCCCAGAACGCCGTTCATGGGGGTTCGGATTTCGTGGCTCATATTGGCCAGGAACGCACTTTTGGCAATATTGGCTGTTTCTGCTTCCTCTTTGGCCTGTTTGAGATGAATGGTCTGTTCTTCAATGAGCGTTTCAAGATTCCGTTTGGATAGCAGGCTTTGCAGGTGAACCGCAATTCTTGCCAGCAACAGTTCGTTGATAAATGGTTTGGCAATAAAATCGCTGGCTCCGGCGGAAAAAATGGCTGATTCGGTTTTCTGGTTGGCCTGGGAGGTTAAAAAAATGACGGGCATGGATTTGAGTTTGGGATCGGTTTTTATCTCTTTGCACAGCTGCTCGCCATTCAGAACCGGCATGTTCAAATCGGTCAGGACAATATCAATTTCCGGGGCAGGTTTACTGATTAAAAAATTGAGCGCCTCAGCGCCATTCTCGGCAGTATGGACCTGGTATCCTTCCTGTTCAAGGATTTTTTTAACACTTGAGCGGATAAAGTGAGAGTCATCTACAACCAGAACTGCAGGCAATTTTTGTTTTTTCAAAGGGACACCCTTTCAATCGAATAATGGACACATATCAATGATATCGTTGATCGTTATTCTCATTAATTGGTATGAGAATACCAGATCTGTTTTAACTGGTCAATCCTTGGATTGGGTATGACTTTTGCAAATATGGGGTCTTCATGGTGGATCACTGGTAAAAGGCATTGGGTGGCCAGCCAATTTGGGGTTGACTTTCACCGAACGAACGCTCATATAAATAGCTATGCTCAAAATAAATAGTAGGAGGGGGAAGATGAAAATTCTTAAAATAGATCATTTGGGTATTGCTGTTTCAAGCATTGATGAAAAAAAAAATTTCTGGACAGATGCTCTTGGGTTGACCTTCAGCGGAACAGAGACAGTGGAAGCCCAGAAAGTGACCACAGCGTTTTTGCCTGTGGGCGAAAGTGAGGTTGAATTGTTGGAGTCTACATCTGACGATGGTCCCATCGCCAGATATATTGAAACAAAAGGTGAGGGTATCCAGCACATTGCTTTTCGAGTTGAAAATATTGAACAGGCCCTGGCAGAACTTAAAGAAAAAGGCATTCGCCTCATCGATCAAACGCCCCGCCTCGGCGCAGGTGGCGCTAAGATTGCCTTTATTCACCCCAAAGCCACATCCGGCATTCTAGTAGAATTATGTGAACGATAAAAAACAATACAGCCCCCACTTATACGGAGGAAAATCATGTCTCAACCATCTGATTTGAACGATTGGAAAGAGCTGGCCCAAAAGCAGCTTCGTGGCAAGACCATCGACTCTTTAACAAAAAAAACGTTTGAAGGGATAAAGATAAAACCTCTCTATACATCTCAGGATCTTGAAAATGTAGAATTTATCAACACGTTACCCGGATTTGAGCCCTTTGTCCGGGGGCCCATGGCCACCATGTATGCGGGACAACCATGGACGATTCGTCAGTACGCCGGGTTTTCAACGGCCAAAGAGTCCAATGAGTTTTATCGCAAGAACCTTGCAGCCGGTCAAAAGGGACTGTCTGTGGCATTTGATCTGGCCACCCACAGAGGATATGATTCAGATCATTCGCGGGTATCCGGAGATGTGGGCAAAGCCGGGGTAGCTATTGACTCTGTGGAGGACATGAAAATCCTGTTCGACCAGATCCCGCTGGACAAGATGTCGGTGTCCATGACCATGAACGGAGCGGTTCTGCCGATTCTGGCAGGATTTATTGTGGCAGCAGAGGAACAGGGCGTTTCCATGGAGCAGCTGTCCGGAACGATCCAGAATGATATTTTGAAAGAATATCTGACCCGGAACACCTATATTTATCCCCCTGGACCGTCCATGCGGATTATTTCCGATATCATCGCCTTTTGCTCGAAAAATATGCCCAAGTTCAACAGTATCAGTATCAGCGGATACCATATGATGGAAGCCGGAGCTGATTCGGTTCTTCAAACCGCCTTTACCCTGGCGGATGGACTTGAGTATGTGAAAGCAGCCCTTGCCGCAGGCCTGGATATTGATCATTTTGCACCAAGGCTGTCGTTTTTCTTTGGCATCGGGATGAACTTTTTTATGGAGATTGCCATGCTCAGAGCGGCCCGGTTTTTGTGGGCAGAATTGATGAGTCAGTTTAATCCGAAAAATCCAAAATCCAAAATGCTGAGGACCCATTGTCAGACATCCGGATGGAGTCTGACCCGTCAGGACCCGTATAACAATATTGTCCGAACCACCTTAGAGTGCCTGTCTGCTGTGCTGGGCGGAACCCAGAGTCTGCATACCAATTCCTTTGACGAGGCCGTGGGACTGCCGACAGAACTGTCTGCCCGGATTTCAAGAAACACCCAGATTCTGGTCCAGGAAGAAACCCATATCTGCGATGTGGTTGATCCATTGGGTGGTTCATATTATGTGGAGTCTTTGACCCAGAATATTATTGATGAAGTACGCAAAATTTTAACTGAGATTGAAGATCTGGGCGGAATGGCCAAAGCCATTGAATCCGGTATGCCGAAAATGAGGATCGAAGAGGTGGCGGCCAGACGTCAGGCCAGGATTGATCAGGGCGAAGATGTCATTGTCGGGGTGAACAAATATCAGATTGAAGATGAAGAGCAGATTCCGGTCCGGGCCGTGACTGATGCGATCAGGGATGAACAGATAGGCCGGTTGATCCGGCTTAAAAAGAATCGGGATCATCAGGCGGTCAAGACAGCTTTAGACAATATTACAAAGGCCTGCAAATCAAATGAGAATTTACTTGCTGCCTGCCTGCCTGCGGTAAAAGCAAGGGCAACTATTGGAGAGATCAGTGATGCTATGGAAAAAGTATTTACGCGTTTTGTGGCAACCTGCCGAACGGTTTCAGGGGTGTACGCTGCCCAGAGTTCAGATAAAAAAACAATCGAGGTGTTGAGAAAACGGACAATGGCGTTTGAGACCAGAACCGGCCGCCGCCCCAGAATATTGTTGTCTAAAATGGGACAGGACGGCCATGACCGGGGGATCAAAGTGATTGCCTCGGCATATGCGGATTTTGGTTTTGATGTGGATTTAGGGCCCATGTTCCAGACCCCTGAAGAAGCTGCAAAGATGGCAGTTGAAAATGATGTTCATATCATCGGGGTTTCCAGTCTGGCTGCCGGGCATAATACATTGGTGCCCCAGGTGATTGCACAATTAAAAAAACAGGGTGCTTCTGATATTAAAGTGGTGGTGGGCGGTATCATTCCTTCCCAGGATTATGAATTTTTAAGAAAAGCAGGGGCTGCACTGATTTTTGGTCCGGGAACTGTGGTGACCGATTCTGCTGATCTAACGCTTAACCTCATTGGTGCCTGAACTATGACAGAAATAGATATAAAACCCTTTGTTCATGGGGTTTTAAGCGGCGACAGGCGGATGCTTGCCAAGACCATAACATTGATTGAAAGCAGCCTTGTTTCACATCAACAGGCAGCGTTCGATATTATGGAACAAGTGCTCCCACACACCGGAAACAGTGTCCGGTTGGGCATTACAGGCATCCCTGGGGTAGGGAAAAGCACTTTTATTGAAAATATGGGTGTTTTTTTGGTAAATAAAGGGCATAATGTCGCTGTTTTAGCTGTTGATCCGTCAAGCCGGCGCAGTGGGGGGTCGATTTTAGGGGACAAGACACGCATGGAAAAACTGTCTGTCCATAAAAATGCTTTTATCCGGCCATCTCCCACCGGTGATACACTCGGCGGGGTGGCTGCAAAAACCAGGGAAATCATGCTGGTGTGTGAAGCAGCCGGATTTGATGTGATCCTGGTGGAAACCGTGGGCGTGGGGCAGTCTGAAACCCAGGTGGCTTCCATGGTGGATTTTTTTTTAGTGTTGATGATAGCCGGAGCCGGTGATGAGTTACAGGGGATCAAAAAAGGGGTGCTGGAACTGGCAGATGGGATTGCCATCAACAAGGCGGATAAAGACAACATGGCAGCAGTTCAAATAGCAAAAAAAGATCTTGAAACAGCCATGCATCTGATTCGCCCGGAATCACCCAACTGGTCAACACCGGTTATGACCTGTTCATCTGTTGAAGTTGACGGGACCTGCGCTGTCTGGGAAACAGTGATGGATCATCACAGGAAAACCAGCGCCTCGGGTGAATTTGCCAAACGACGCAAGAATCAATCCATTGAATGGATGTGGGCGCTTGTTGAAGAGGGGTTGAAAAAAAAATTTTATGAAAAGGAAATCATCGGACAACAGATACCCATGATTTCAAAGCAGGTTGCAGAGGGTCAATTGTCGCCGTCTGTGGCTGCAAAGCAGCTTTTGTCACATTTTATATGAAAGAACTATTCAACTTTCTAAATTCTTTCATGATTTGTTGTGGGCAGACAAAGGTAAAATACCAAGGCGGCCCACGGCCGTTATAGGCAAACGATATGGGGTAGGGTGTTAAATGAAAATACATGAATACCAGGCCAAACAATTGTTCAGGGAATATCTTGTTCCCGTGCCTGACGGTGCTCCTGCATTTAATGTGGACCAGGCCTGTCAGGTTGCCACAAATCTTAACGGGTTCCCCGTGGTGGTTAAAGCCCAGATTCATGCCGGAGGACGGGGAAAAGGCGGCGGGGTAAAACTGGCTGCCAGCCTTGAACAAGTCAAGAATATTGCCGGTCAGATGCTGGGGATGACGCTTATGACCCACCAGACCGGCCCTGAGGGCAAACAGGTCAATCGCCTTTTGATTGAAGCCGGTCAGACCATTCAAAAAGAATTCTATCTAAGCCTGCTGGTGGACAGAACCACGGCTTCTATTTTGATCATGGCCAGCCAGGACGGCGGTATGAACATTGAAGAGGTTGCAGCCAACACACCGGAACGAATCATAAAAGTCCAGGTGGATCTGCTGACCGGCATCCAGGCGTATCATCTTCGAAAAGTGGGTTTTGGCCTTGGGCTGCCTGTAACCGCCTTAAAATCCTTTTATGCCCTGTTAACCAATCTATACACTTTTTTTGTGGCCAATGACTGCTCTCTGGTTGAAATCAATCCGCTTGTGTTAACCAGCGATGATCAGGTTCTGGCACTGGATGCCAAGGTTGATTTTGATTCAAACGCATTGTACCGGCACAAGGATATTCTGGCATTGCGGGACCTTGACGAAGAAGATCCTCAGGAAGTGGAGGCTTCAACGTATAATTTGAACTATATCAATCTGGATGGCAATGTGGGCAATATTGTTAATGGTGCCGGTCTTGCCATGGCCACCATGGATATCATCAAGCAGGCGGGAGCCTTACCTGCAAATTTTTTGGATGTGGGCGGCGGTGCCAGTGCTGAACAGGTGGAAAACGCATTGCGGATCATTCTTGCAGATCCAAAAGTGAAGGCTGTTTTAATTAATATCTTTGGCGGTATTCTGCGGTGTGATGTCTTTGCTCAAGGTGTGGTGGCAGCCGCTCAAAAAATCGGCATCAATATTCCCATGGTGGTCCGGATGGAAGGCACCAATGTGGAGAAAGGCAAGCAGATTTTAAAAGATGCAAACTTGAATTTAACCAGCGCTTTTGACCTTCAGGATGCAGCTCAAAAAATTGCCGCGGCAGTGGGATAAAAAGGAGCGTTTTTGATGAGCATATTGATTAATAAAGATACACGGGTTCTGGTGCAGGGAATTACCGGCAGTGAAGGCAGTTTCCATACCAGACAGTGTATCGCTTACGGAACCGATATCGTTGCCGGGGTAACCCCTGGCAAGGGTGGTCAGACTCTGGATGATGTGCCGGTATTCAACACGGTTGAAGAGGCGGTCAAAGCCACTGGAGCCACTGCCACCATGATTTTTGTTCCCCCGCCATTTGGCGCGGATGCCATTATGGAGGCAGCCGACGCCGGAGTGGAGTTAATTGTGACCATTACCGAAGGTATCCCCATTTTGGATATGGTAAGGGTCAAACATTTTCTTTCCACAAAAAATTGCCGGCTGATCGGTCCGAACTGTCCGGGGATCATTACCCCGGGAGAGTGCAAGATCGGGATCATGCCCGGTAATATTCACAAGCAAGGAACTATAGGCGTTGTTTCACGATCAGGTACCCTTACCTATGAAGTGGTTGACCAGCTGACAAAACTTGGCATGGGTCAGTCCACCTGCATTGGTATCGGTGGCGACCCTGTGAACGGAACAAATTTTATAGATGTATTGTCTGCCTTTGAAGCTGATGATAAGACCACGGGTATTGTCATGGTCGGTGAGATCGGGGGCAGTGCAGAAGAAGAGGCAGCAAGTTACATTAAACATAATCTGACCAAACCGGTCGTCGGCTTTATCGCCGGACTGTCCGCTCCGCCCGGCAGAAGAATGGGGCATGCCGGGGCGATTATATCCGGATCAAGCGGTACAGGCGCAGCAAAGATAAAGGCGTTCGCAGACAATGGGGTTCATGTCTGTGATAATTTAGGCCAGATCGGCCAGGTTTGCAGAACTTTTTTATAGGTTAACCTAAAGGAGGTTAAGAAAATTGGATAGTTATATCATTGAATCAAACAAAAAAAAGAGCAGATTACCTGCCAGGCTGGATTTTGCCCAAAGCGCAACCGGTCTTATACTGGGACTGTTCATGTGGGTGCACATGATGCTTGTGGGCAGTATCATCCTGGGAAAAAGTGCGTTTAACTTTGTAGCCAAAACAATGGAGTTGAATTTTCTTTCTTCAGATGGTCATGGTTATCCCAGTGCTGTATTTTTTGCCGTTTTAACTGTTTTTTCACTGTTTATCATTCATGCCATGCTGGGTGCCAGAAAATTTCCCATTTCATGGAAGCAGCATCGGATCATGAGAGATCAGATGCAGATGATGAATCACACCGATACCAATTTGTGGTATGTTCAGGTGGTGACCGGTTTTATCATGTTTTTTGCAGCATCGTTTCATCTTTACACCATGTTGAGCAATCCGGGGGGCATTGATCCGTACCTGTCTGCTGACAGGGTATTTTCTTACAACATGTGGCCTCTTTACCTGGTTCTGCTTGTCTGTGTTGAACTCCATGGGGTTATCGGTCTTTATCGTCTGTGTATGAAATGGGGTTGGTTCACTGGTAAAGATGCCATTGAATCAAGAAAAAAGCTTAAAAAACTGAAAAATAATCTGAGCATTTTCTTTTTAAGCCTTGGTGTCCTTGCCCTGATTGCATTCATGGTTCATGGATACAGACACAAAGACAATGTCGGTGAGAGATATGGTAAATACACATCAGCAGTTGAACAGGTTGAAAAAGTTGTCAAATCTGCTGGAGAAACACACTAAAAGGGGTAGATTAAATGAAAGTCATATATACGGATTCACTTGTAATCGGTGGCGGCCTGGCAGGGCTTAGAGTTGCCATTGCAGCCAAACAGAGGGGATTTGATTCCATTATCCTCTCGTTGATCCCTGCCAAAAGATCTCACTCTGCTGCTGCCCAGGGCGGTATGCAGGCAAGCCTTGGTGCCTGTATCAAAGGCGAAGGCGATGACGAAGATGTCCACTTTGGGGACACGGTAAAGGGAAGTGACTGGGGTTGTGATCAGGATGTTGCCAGAATGTTTGTTAATACAGCTCCCAAAGCCATCCGGCAGTTATCTGCATGGGGTGTGCCCTGGTCCAGGGTCAGGGGTGGTGACCGGGAAGTGGTTATTAACGGTGCAAAGGTTACCATTACGGAAAAAACAGAAGCAGAGGGTTTGATTACGTCCAGAGACTTTGGCGGAACCAAAAAATGGAGAACCTGTTTTACGTCTGATGGTACCGGACATACCATGCTGTATGCCATGGATAACAAGGCCATCCAGATGGGTATTCCGGTTCATGAGCGAAAAGAAGCCATTGCCCTGATCCATGAAGACGCAGTCTGTCATGGCGCAGTGGTAAGAGATTTGATTACCGGTGAGCTCAGTGCTTATATTGCAAAAGCCACCACAATCGCCACCGGCGGATATGGCCGGCTTTATGCCGTGACCACCAATGCGGTTATTTCCGAAGGGATTGGTAATGCCATTGCCCTTGAAACCGGCATTGCCCAGCTGGGTAATATGGAAGCGGTTCAGTTTCATCCAACAGCCATTGTGCCGGTTGGTATCCTGACCACAGAAGGGTGTCGCGGTGACGGAGGTCTGCTGTTGGATGTGGACGAGTATCGGTTTATGCCCGATTATGAGCCCGACAAAAAAGAGCTGGCATCCAGGGACGTTGTTTCCCGCCGCATGACCGAGCACATCAGAAAAGGCAAAGGGGTTGCCTCCCGTTATGGAGACCACCTCTGGCTGGATATCAGGCTGCTGGGTCGCAAACACATTGAAAAGAATTTAAGAGAAGTAAAAGAGATCTGTGAATACTTTCTGGGTGTTGATCCGGTGACACAATTAATTCCGGTTCGACCGACTCAGCATTACTCCATGGGTGGTGTTAAAACCAATGCAACCGGCCAGAGCCCGACCTTGAAAGGCCTTTTTTCTGCCGGTGAAGCAGCCTGCTGGGATATGCACGGGTTTAACCGTCTGGGCGGCAACTCTGTGGCTGAAACCGTTGTGGCCGGCATGATCGTGGGTGAGTTTGTGGCTGATTATTGTGAAGCCAATCCCCTGGTTGTCAACACAGGCACCATCACCCATTTTATAAAACTCGAAGAAAAGAAAATTTCCGATCTTCTGGTTCGAGAGTTTGGTGAAAATCCATTTGAACTCAAAGCTGCCATGCAGAAAATCATGATGGACAAAGTCGGTATTTTCAGAAACGGGACAGATCTGGCCCAGGCGGTTGAAGAACTCAAAGTACTGAACCAGAGAGCCAGAAATATTGCCTTGAGAAATAAAATCAGTTCATCCAATCCTGAACTGGTTGAGGCCATCAGGGTTCCCAAGATGATCAGAATGGCTCAATGTGTGGCTTATGGTGCGCTGCTTAGAACAGAAAGCCGTGGTGCCCATGCCCGGGAAGATTATCCGGAAAGAAATGATAAAGAATGGCTCAAACGGACTTTGACATCCTGGAAAGATCAGGAAAAAGATGATCTTCCGGAAGTGACGTATGAAGCGTTGGATATCATGAAAATGGAAATGCCTCCGGGTTCAAGAGGGTATGGTGTGGACAATACGGTCCATCATCCGGATACAGCCAAACGGGAAAAACAGATCGAAGAGATTAAGGCAGCCAACCCGGGCATTGACAGGTATAAGTTGCAGGAATTGCTGAATCCAACACCAATTCCGGAAAAATTCAAAGGTAAAAATGAGCGTATAGGCAGGGGGTTTAAATAATGAGTGAACAAGCAAGAATACTAAAATTCCAAATCTTTAGATATAATCCCCAGAAAAAGGGTGACAAACCCCGCATGGTGACATACGAGGTGACTGAAGCTCCGGGGATGACCATTTTCATTGCGCTGAACGATATCCGGGAGACCCAGGACCCGTCCATTCAGTTTGACTTTGTCTGTCGAGCAGGAATCTGCGGGTCGTGCGCCATGGTTGTCAATGGCGCACCCACCCTGGCATGCAGAACTTTGACATCGCTATATCCGACTGGCGAGATTAAATTGCTGCCGCTTCCAGGCTTTGAGCTGATTGGTGATTTGTCTGTCAACACCGGAAAATTCATGCGTCAGATGTCTGAACGGGTGGAATCCTGGATTCATGATCAGAATGCAGATGATGTCAATTATGACAAACTTGAAGAACGGATGGACCCGGATGTTGCGGATCAAATCTATGAGCTTGAACGGTGTGTGGAATGCGGCTGCTGCGTGTCTGCCTGTGCCACCAAACGGATGAGGCCGGATTTTCTGTCCGCGGTCGGGTTTATGCGGCTGGCCAGATTTGCCCTGGATCCCCGGGATAAACGGTCTGATGAAGAGTTCTATGAAATCATGGGCGATGATGACGGCGTTTTCGGCTGCATGACCCTGCTGGGTTGCCAGGACTATTGTCCAAAAGATTTGCCGCACCAGACTCAGATTGCATACTTAAGAAGGAAGATGGCCCTTATCAAGTAGCTTTTGTATAAAAACGGCCCTATTTTGTCCATTTCTTCGTTGGATGGCAATTTAAATCCTCGACATATGATTTATATGCCTGCGGTTTAAATTGCCATCCGCCTTGAACTGAATCAAAATAGAACGTTTTTCTTACAAAAACCATTGGTCAAAAAAATTGATCGTAATGCAATATTGTAAAACAATTCCAAGGGGGCGGTGGACGGCAAAAGTTCATTGTCCCCTTTGTGGATTAAAAGGATATATAAAATGAGTGAATTTAAATTTGATACCATGTTCCCTCTGGGAGAAGATACCACTGAGTATCGTCTGCTTACCACCGGGCATGTTGCAACAAAAGAGTTTGATGGAAAACAGGTTCTGGTTGTGGAACCTGAGGGGTTGACCCTGCTTGCCAATGCAGCGTTCAAGGATGTGGCCCATCTGTATCGTGCCGAGCATCTTGAAAAAGTTAAACATATTATTGATGACCCTCAAAGCAGCGACAATGACCGGTATGTGGCACTGGCATTATTGAAAAATGCCGTTATTGCCGCAGAAAAAGTGTATCCCATGTGCCAGGACACCGGCACTGCCATAGTCATGGGCAAAAAAGGTGAGCTGGTCTGGACCGGTGCTGATGATGAACGAGCATTGTCCGAAGGTGTTTTTAAGGCATATACCCAAAATTATCTGCGGTATTCCCAGAATGCACCGTTGACCATGTACAAAGAAGCCAATACCAAAAATAATTTGCCGGCCCAGGTGGATATTGCAGCTGTTCAAGGAGATGCATACAAGTTTTTGTTCATGGCCAAAGGTGGCGGATCAGCCAATAAAACAGCCCTGTTTCAGATGACCAAGGCCGTATTGAACTCTGAAGACAGCCTGATCAATTTTATGCTGGATAAAATGAAAGCCCTTGGCACGGCCGCCTGTCCGCCATACCATATTGCGTTTGTTATCGGCGGGACATCAGCTGAAACCAATTTAAAAGCAGTCAAGCTGGCCTCTGCCAGATACCTTGATACCTTGCCCACCACCGGCAGTGAAACAGGGCACGCGTTCAGGGATATTGATATTGAAGAAAAAGTGCTGGCCAAATCCTATGAACTGGGACTTGGGGCACAATTTGGCGGCAAGCATTTTGCCCTGGATATTCGTGTGATCCGTCTGCCCCGTCATGGTGCATCCTGTCCTGTCGGCATTGGTGTGTCCTGTTCTGCGGATCGTCAGATTAAGGGTAAAATCACCAAACAAGGAATTTTCCTGGAACAGTTGGAAGAAAATCCAGCCCGGTTCCTGCCGGCTGTTGAGCCTGAAATGAAACCAGCCGTTCAAATTGATCTGAACCGCCCCATGAACGAAATCCTGGCGGAACTGAGCAAATATCCGGTTGCCACAAGGCTTTCCTTAAACGGTAAAATCATTGTGGGGCGAGATATTGCCCATGCCAAATTCATGGAAAGATACCAAGCCGGTAATGGCCTGCCTGAATACCTGAAAAACCATATCATCTATTATGCCGGCCCTGCCAAAACACCGGAAGGAGAAGCATCTGGATCATTTGGCCCCACAACTGCCGGACGAATGGATCCTTATGTGCCGATTTTTCAAAAAGAGGGTGCGTCCATGATCATGCTGGCCAAAGGAAACAGAACCCAGCAGGTCACAGATGCCTGTAAAGAGTTTGGTGGATTTTATCTGGGATCTCCTGGAGGTCCTGCCGCCCAGATCGGCAAAGAGTTCATCAAAAAAGTAGAACTGGTTGAATATGAAGAACTGGGAATGGAAGCTGTGTATATGATCACGGTTGAAGATTTCCCTGCTTTTATTATTGTGGATGACAAGGGCAATGATTTTTATGCCAGTCTGTTGTAAGATTTTGCTGTGAAAAACACAACCGCCCTGGTGGAACAATACGTTCTGCCAGGGTATCTTTCCTGATCATATATAAAACCGTAAAAAATAGTTGATCCAGACCCGACTAGTCTGTAGGATGCAATAAAGTGAAAACTTGGAGAAATCTATGCAGACAAGAATTGAAACCGATACCATGGGTGAAATCGCTGTTCCTGCGGATAAATATTGGGGCGCCCAGACCCAGCGGTCATTGCAGAACTTTAAGATCGGCTGTCACCCGATGCCCATGGCCATTATCCGGGCGTTCGGCACATTAAAAAAGGCCGCAGCCATCGTCAATGCAGAACTGAACGATTTATCAGATACCAAAAAGCAGATCATCGTAACGGTATGTGATGAAATCATACAGGGAAAACTGGACGACCATTTTCCTTTGTCTGTTTGGCAAACAGGGTCAGGCACCCAGACCAATATGAATGTCAATGAAGTGATTGCCAACCGGGCCCATGTTCTGCTGGGCAACAAGCTGGGCAGAGGGGTGCGGCTGATCCACCCCAATGATGATGTCAATCGATCCCAATCATCCAATGATACCTTTCCGGCTGCCATGAACATGGCAGCAGTATGCAGGCTTAAAGACCAGACTATTCCTAAAATTGCGGCATTGCAAAAGGTTTTGAAAGCCAAAGCCCTTGAATGGGATGCCATTATCAAAATCGGCCGGACCCATCTGATGGATGCCACTCCCTTGACCCTGGGGCAGGAGTTTTCCGGGTATGCGGCCATGCTCTCCCATGGTCTTTTGGCTCTGGAACAGACACTGCCGCACCTGTATGAGCTGGCACTGGGAGGGACAGCCGTGGGAACCGGCCTGAATGCACCCAAAGGATTTGATGTCAGAACAGCCGGCATTCTTGCAGACCTGACAGGGCATCCCTTTGTTACGGCACCCAATAAATTTGAAGCCCTGGCAGCCCATGATGCCCTGGTATTTTCCCATGGGGCCTTAAAAACCCTGGCTGTCAGCTTGAGCAAGATTGCCAATGATATCCGGCTTCTGGGATCTGGACCGCGATGCGGGATCGGTGAACTGCAGCTGCCGGCCAATGAACCGGGGTCGTCCATTATGCCGGGAAAAGTCAATCCAACCCAGACTGAAGCCTTGACCATGGTGTGCAGCCACGTGATGGGAAATGATGTGACCATCAATATTGGCGGGTTAAGCGGCCATTTTGAGCTTAATGTTTACAAGCCGGTCATTATTTATAATTTTCTGGAATCAGCTCAGTTGCTGGCCGATGCTGCCCAGTCATTCAATGTGAATTGTGTTGCCGGCATTGTGGCAGATCAGAAACGGATTTCAGAACATCTGAAATCCTCATTGATGCTGGTGACTGCCTTGAATCCGCACATCGGGTATGAACAGGCAGCCCAGGTGGCCAAAAAAGCGTATCAGGAAAAAAAGACATTAAAACAGGCGGCTCTTGAGTTGAATATGGTGTCAGAAGAAGAGTTTGATCGATGGGTGGATCCTGCAGTCATGATTCCAGACAGATAAAAAGAGCCTGAAAATAAAATTTCAGGCTCCAGGTAAGATCAGTATTGGGGCTGCAGTGTTATGAGTACATGCAGGCCGAATTTTCTTGGCTCTCTTTTGTTGCCTTTGTATAGCATTCGACTTTTTTTTCATAGCTGTCTTCAGATACGTCACATTCTGTCATCTCTTCCACCAGGTGTTTTTGTTCGATAACCTTACAATAGTTGTCTGTTTTATCAACTGGGTTATTGGCTGTGTGTTTCATATGGTTTGCTCCCTGTTTTAAAAGGATGGATATTTTTTAATGTTTTTCCAGGCGTTCAATTGCCCGGCCTTATTAAACTTAAAATTAAAACCACTTATCTGATTGTCAATAATTGCCTTGAATTAAAAAAAAGCATATATTGAATGCAAGTCAAAAAAAGATGCAAAAAGGAGTACCGGGCATGGAACATCTGGTAACAGTATTCAAACCATATCCATTTGAGATCGGTGAAAAAATAAAGATTACAGACTCCCATCGGGCCGGGGACTGGGAGGTGATTGGGGTGAGTGAAACAAAATTAACGCTTCGGTGCCCTATCTCAAAAAAAGAAGTAACCTGGGACCGGTTTTGCTGTTTTGTGGATCAAAAAAAAACGCAATGGCCATCAGATTAAAACAAAAGAGTTTGGAAAAAGTTGAAAATAAAAGGGTGAAAATGAAAGTTATACTGGTCATGGCAATGACAGCAGACGGGAAAATTGCAAAAAATTCCATGGAATTTGTGGACTGGACCGGAAAAGCAGACAAACGCTATTTTGTTTCAACCACAAAAAAAGCAGGTGTCATGATCATGGGCTCCAGAACCTTTGATACCATCGGAAAGGTACTGCCGGATAGAAAAAGCATTGTCATGACAAAGGATAAAACCCGGATCAGTGATCATGCTGACCTTGAATTCACCGATCAATTGCCCCATCAGATTTTAAATGATCTTCAGAATCGCGGGTATACCTGTGTCACACTGATTGGCGGGTCAATCGTGAATACCTTGTTCATGGAACAGGACCTGGTGGATGAGATCCATCTGACCATGGTGCCGTTTTTCTTTGGTGCCGGTCTTTCCATGTTTAATAAAGATCTGAAAATCCAGGTGGAATTGCTGGATACCCAAATTATTGAAAAAGATTGCCTCCTGTTAAAATATCGGGTGATTCATAAGGAGCGTTGAAATGAAAAAAGGAATTCTAACTATTTGTCTGGTTGTCATTTGTGTGGTTTCCTTTATTATTTTCAAAGGAGATCAGGCCCCCATTCAAAATCAAACCATTGTTCCGACTATCAAACAGATCGGATTCTATCATTATTTTTCAGGGGCTTTAAATGGCGGTCTTGTGGAAATGATAGACGAGGTGAACAAGGGACAGAACCAGTTTCATGTCCAGGCCCGGGGCCTTGATCACGAAGCATTTAAAAGCATGATCCTGACCACCCTTGACAAGGACAATCCACCAGAGCTGTTTTCCTATTGGGCAGGTGCCAGGGTCCAGGCCCTGGTGGATCTGAACAAGCTGGCCCATATTGATGACTTATGGGACAAAGAAAGGTTAAATGAGCGGTTTTCGCCACCGATTGTTGAAGCGGCCTGCACCTATAATGGTCAAAAGTATCTGCTGCCCATTGATCAGCATCTGGTGGTTTTTTTTTATAATACCCATGTGTTCAAAGAAAATAACCTGAAACCGCCCGATTCATGGGATGCATTTTTAACGGTCTGTGAGCAGTTAAAGCAAAGCAAGATCATACCACTCTCACTGGGGGCAAAGGAACGCTGGCCTGCCCAGTTCTGGATGGATTATCTTCTGCTCAGAACCCAGGGGATTGAGTATCGGACCCGGTTGATGACCGGAAACGCAAGATATACCGATCCCCAGGTCAAAAAAGTCTACCAGATCTGGGCGGATCTGTTGCAAAAAGGCTATTTTAATCAAGACGCCAATGATCTGGACTGGACCGGAGCAACTCAAATGGTGTGTAAGAAACAGGCTGCCATGACCTTGATGGGCAGTTGGGCCATTCCCCTGCTCCAAAACAGTAAGGAATGCCTTGAAGAGGGAAAAAATTTTGATTTTTTTGCCTTCCCTGTGATGGACAAACAAATTTTAAAAGTTGCCCTGGGCCCCATTGACGGGATTGTTTTGTCCAGACAATCAGCCAATCATGAATTCAGTAAACTCACCCTTGCACACTTTGCCGGTCAAGAATCTCAACAAAAGATGAGTCTTGGATCAGGCGGGTTCGCCCCCAGTCTTGAGGTTCCCCTTTCTTTTTATTCACCCTTCAAAGAAAGACTTAAGCAGGAAATCAATTTGTCCATGGCCTGGGCCTTTAATTATGATCTGGCAACCCCGCCCCGGGTGGCGGAACTGGGAATGAACAGTTTCCAGGAATTGATTGCATTTCCGGATCAGTATGAGAAAATTCTGGAAAATGTAGACCTTGAAGCCAGAATTATATTTGATCAGATTCAGAATGAACAGAAGAATAAAAACGTAAAGGAATAAAATAGTTGTCTTTTAGATTAAAACTCAGCCTGGCATTCGGCAGTATTCTTGCCTTGACCGTTATTGTGGCCATGACCAGTATATATGGCATGGGTCGGGCGCTGGCCTGTCAAAAAGAATTGTATACCTTTACCCATCAGCTGGAAAAAAAGTTTCAGCGTATTGCAAGACAGCAGAATGCTTATTCGTATACCGGGGCAATCGAGCATTCCCGGGCGTTTTTTGATTTAACGCAAACAGTGCGCATCGACCTGGACAATGTCATCAAAAAGAGTCAGGATGAGGATCAGAAACGTGAGGTTAGCAGCCTCTTGTCTGATTTGGATCGATATGAGAAGACTTTTGTCCGTTTTGTTCAGATTGATATCGATATGGAAACCATGAAAAGCCGTCTGCTGCATGAATCCAGACGATTGTCTGCCAATGTGAATGCCATTGAAAAGGTGGGAGACAAGGCCATCGGGATTTTGAAAATGATGAATGAGACCCTTGTGGCGGAAAAAGGGTTTATGTTGAATAATGATCGAAACAATATATCCCTGGTGCTGGAAAATACCAGCCATATGATCCAGATAGTGGATCAGGTTCAGCAGCAGAAAAAGGACAGTACAATTAAGCTGTATGCATTCAGAATCGGCAATATTGCAGACACATACCAGTCTGTTTTTAAGCAATATGTGTATTCCTATGATCAACAGATTGCAGCGGTTGCTGATATGACCCAAGCGTTTCATCAGCTTGAACAGCAATTGGAAACCTATGTGGATCGCGTTTCTGTCCGGGAAAAAGAGCTGGTTTCTTTTTTGCAGCAGCTTGTGATGATGACAGCGCTGCTGGCCACTGGTTTGGGGATTGTTGCCATGGTGTCCCTGTCTAAACGAATCACCACGCCCATTAAAGCGTTAAATCGGTCTGCGCAACAAATTCTTCTGGGAGATTTCAGTCATGAGGTTTGTGTTGATGGTTCAAGCAAGGACGAAATTGTCGATCTGGGGAATTCATTCAACAAAATGTCCAGAAAACTGGAGCACAGTTTTAAAGCGTTGTCCCGGCATCGGGAGCATCTCGAAGAGCTGGTCCGGGAGCGCACAAGAGAGATAGAAGCTGAAATTGCCCGGCACAAAGAGACTCAGAATGCATTGGAAAATGAAAAAGACCGGGCCTTGCAATACTTTGATATGGCAGGGTCAATTTTTGTGGTATTAAACCCGGATACCAGTGTGGCCATGATCAACAAGGCGGGTCGAAAGGTGCTGGGATATCCCAGTCATGAGATTGTCGGCAGAAGCTGGTTTGATTTTATTCCCATTGAAGATCGGGAAAAGACCAGAAAAGCATTTGAAGATGTGATGTGCGGTGATGTGGATCCGTATGAATTTTTTGAAAATGATATCCTCACCCGGCAGGGAGAAAAGAGAACCATTTCATGGCACAACAGCCTGTTAAAAGATGAGAACGGCAAGATACTGGCAACCTTAAGTTCTGGTGAAGATACCACCGATGCCACCCGGATGGCGCAGGAACACGAACAGCTCCAGGACCAGCTTGCCCAGGCCAGAAAAATGGAGGCCATTGGAACCCTGGCCGGCGGGATTGCCCATGATTTTAACAATATCCTGTATCCGGTCATCGGATATACGGAAATGGCCATGGGAGATCTGTCCAAAGACCATCCTTTACAGGAATATTTAAACAATGTGTTAAAGGGTGCTTTGCGGGCAAGGGAACTGGTCAGGCAGATTTTAACCTTCAGCCGGAAAAAGAAACTGGATACAGGCGTTCTCAGGATTCAACCGATTATCAAAGAAGCCCTTAAACTGTTACGGTCCAGTATTCCCAAAAACATAGCCATAGAATCCAGAATTGATGACCAGGCAAAGCCCATCATGGGTGATCCCACCCAGATATATGAAATTATCATGAATCTGTGCACCAATGCCTATCATGCCATGGAGACCACAGGTGGTTGTTTGACTGTAACCTTGCATGAAGAAAAAGTCTTGCCTTACGATCAGGTCCGGCCGGATGTGCCGGCAGGCGATTATTGTGTCATCTGTGTGAAAGATACAGGACAGGGCATCAGTAAAGATATCATGAATCAGATTTTTGAACCTTATTTTACCACAAAACAAGTTGGCAAGGGTTCTGGTCTGGGGCTTGCCGTGATACACGGGATTGTAAACAGCTATGGCGGAACCATTCATGTGGAAAGCCAGATCGGCAGGGGGACAACCTTTGAGGTTTTTTTACCGGGAATCAAAGAGGAAGTCTTGTTTTCTCAGCCGGAAAAGCCGGTGGGAAAAAAATATGGAAAGGAAACCGTTCTATTTGTGGATGATGAAGAAGCCATCGTGAAAGTGGGGTCTCAGGCCCTGGCGAAACGGGGATATACCGTTGTTGGTAAAACCGACAGCCAGCAGGCATTGTCTGCATTTAAAGCAGAACCAGACAAATATGACATTCTGGTCACGGATATGACCATGCCGGAAATGATGGGCACGCAATTGATTGAAAAAATTCAAAGGATACGGCCTGATTTTCCAGTGATCCTCTGTACTGGATTCAGTGAACAGATAGACCAGGCCGGAGCCGATGAGATGGGGGTACAGGGGTATTTGACAAAACCGGTTTTAATGGATGACCTGTCATTGGCCATCAGAAAGATTCTGGACAGAAAAAAGCAGGTAACATAGCCCCTGACAGACAAGCCCTTGTTTGTCCAAGGTTGGGTTTGGCTACCTTTTATATGGAAATGATGATATACAGGATTGACCATGAAAAAAGACCATAAAAAAAAGAAAAATATCCTGATTCGTTTTCTGGAGTGGCTTGCCAGGGAGAATAAAAAGGAAATTAAAAAGGGTAATTTGTGCCGGTCTTGACGGCCCAAAACATAATCACCGGTCAGGTGAGAACAAAATTAAAACACAATAAAGAGAAAAAAAATATGAGTGCCATTGTCAAAAGATTATTACAGAAAATCAATTTTATCGAAACAGATATGGATGTGCATCGCCAGATCCTGATGTCCATCCCCACCAAAGATAAAGACCAGATGGAGGCGGTTATTCAAAAGATCGCAGAGCAGAAAAAGCAGATTGATCAGTTGAGGATGGAAATCAAAAAGGAAGATGAAGTCGAATATGATAGACTCATTGCCATTGAACAGGGCAGCCAGAAATTTGCGCAAATCGCTGTCAACAAAAAATTTGCCCGGGTGAACACCTTGAATGAAACCGGCGAGTGTTTTATCACACTGGCTGATGATACCCGTATCGATTGCCTGGTGGCAGCCAAAGAAGAAAACGGAAACTGGATTGTTCTGACCCTGGATGGACAAACAAAAGAATATCCAGGCGGCCTGATAAAATAAGGATTTGAATCCATCAGTTTTTGGTGGGTCCGATCAATTTTTCGCTCAATAAGGGGAAGATATGAAAAGGTTAAACCGTTGGGTATATATTGGCAGTGTTTTATTGGTTTTGGGGTCTGTCTTTTGGATAACTCAGGTTGCAGCATCACCGGAGAAGGTAGGTGAAAAAGAATTTTTTTTTGATATTGATCGGTTTATTTCTGTGGAAACCTGTGCAGGCTGTCATACAGCGATCGTTGAGCAATGGCAAAACTCCATGCACAGCCTTTCCCATAAAGACCCGGTTTATTTCAGGCTGGCAACCTATCTTCGCAAGGGCCTGACAGACAAAGGAGAAATCCAGGAAGCAGAATCCTGTGTAAAATGTCATACGCCTGTGGGGTTTGTTTCAGGGTTTCCCAGGCAATTATCCGATGATCTGTCTAAGACAGCAGACATTGCCACCCGGGGAATTCAGTGCGATTATTGTCACAGTGCCCAGAGTATCAAAAAAATGTTCAATAACGGGCTGGTTTTGAATCCGGGCCGGGGAGAAGAAGATCCTGGCGTAAAATATGGCCCGTTTGATGATGCCCAGCCTGATTTTCATGAAGCCCAATACTCAAAGATTCATACAGAATCAAAGATTTGCGGTACCTGCCACAATGTAAAACATGTGGTGTTTGGTACGGATCTTGAGACGACCTATACAGAATGGGAAAACAGTCCCTATAATTCAACAGATATCCAGCAAAGAGTAACCTGCCAGGGCTGCCATATGTATCAGCGACCCGGTGTTCCGGCAACCGGGTCAACGCCAAGACCTGAAAATCCAGGCAGTGCAACCGATTATAGTGTTGAACGACCCCATATTTTTACCCATTATTTTGTGGGGGCCAATGCAGTGGTCCCTGAAATGTTTGGAGATCAGGAAAAAGCAGATATGGCAAAGGATCGCCTCAAACATGCGGCAACAGTTGATATTGACACCCGTAATATCGGGCAGAACAAGATCAGCGTGATTGTAAACAATACAGGTGCCGGCCATTCCATTCCCACGGGTCTGGGTGATCTCCGGCAGGTCTGGCTTGAAATTGTCGTCAAAGATAAAAGCAATCAGACCCGATATGCCACAGGGGTTCTGGATGCAAAAGGCGAACTGTCAGAGGACGCACTGGTGTTCAGAACTGTTCTGGGCGATGGAAACGGCAAAGCTGTCTTTAATGTGGCCAAGGCACGACAGATTCTAAAAGACACCCGAATCAAAGCCAAAGACAGTGTCACCCATACCGTTGATCTTGGATTTAAACCATCCCAGGGAGATACTGTTACAGCCCGGCTATTGTATCGAAGCATACCTCAAAAAATTTTAAAATTGGTTCCTGGAAACCCATTTGATCCAATGCCGGTGATTGAAATGGCAAGGGCAACAAAAAAGGATTTATGATTATTGTTTGAATATCAGGTTTGACAGGAATTTGGGTTAAAAAATATGTTTTGTATTGTTATTCAAGGTCATATCATATATTTTATGATCAATATCTACAGTCGATTCTACTTCTGGTTTAGAGTTTGAAAATCAAAACTTTAAAGATCTAAGGTGACAACCATGCCTGAACAACCAACGTATGATGCTCTGTTAAAAAAAATCAGCGAACTCCAGTCAGCCCAACAGGCTTTTGAGAAAAAGCAAGCCCAATATCGTCTGGTTTTTGCAAACATGATGAATGGATTTGCGTTGCACGAAATTGTCACCAATGAAGATCAAGAGCCGATAGATTATGTATTTTTGGATGTCAATGCGGCCTTTGAGAGATTTACCGGTCTCAAAAGGGAAAACATACTGGGAAAAAAGGTAACCCAGGTATTACCGGGCACGGATAAGGACCCTGCCAACTGGATCGGTCGATATGGACATGTGGCGTTAACCGGACAGGAAATTCGCTTTGAACAATACTCCCAGACCATTGATAAATGGTTTTCCGTGCTGGCCTTCAGTCCGCAAAAAGGACAGTTTGCCACAATCTTTGAAGATATAACCGATCGCAAACAGACTGAGGCCTCTTTAAAGGCAATTGAATGGCTGTTGAAAAAAACACCGCCAACCCTGCCGGAGGCTTCGCAAACCTATGGCGATCTGACTGAGCTCAATACCCAGAAAGGGATTTTAAACCTTATCGGAAAAGAGGTTCTGTTTGATATTGTCAGCGGGTATCTGGAATTATTGGAAACCTCTGCTGCAATATATGAAAAAAACGGGGATTATGCCTATGGCATCTTTAGTTCGGGCTGGTGTCGGCTCATGGATTTTGCGTCTCGAAATCTGTGTGGTACCCTGGATAACAAACAGGCCTTGTCCTGTGGCAAATGGCTGTGTCATGAATCCTGCTGGACAGAGGCATCAAAAGCATCCATTGAGTCTGGTGAACCTGTGGATGTTGAATGCAGTGGCGGTTTAAGGCTTTATACCATTCCCATACGAGCCAACCATCAGATTATTGGTGCCATTAATTTCGGATATGGTGATCCGCCCAAAGAGATTTCCAGGCTCAGAGAATTGTCCCAGGCCTATCAGGTTGATCTTGATGATCTGGTCCGGGAATCGGGTCAGTATGAAACCCGGCCGGCATTTATCATTGAAGTTGCCAAAAAAAGACTGCACACCTCGGCAAGATTGATCGGGGCCATGGTTGAGAGCCGGCTTGTACACGCTGAGTTGCTCAAAGAGCGGGAAAGGCTGAAGGTTACCCTTCAGTCCATTGGAGACGGGGTGATTACAACCGATATTCACGGTACGGTTGTCCTGCTGAATAACGCAGCCCAGAAGATGACCGGCTGGGACCAGGAAAATGGGTCTGGCAGACCTTTGTCTGAAATATTTTATATCATCAATAAGCAGACACAGCAGGCATGTGATAATCCAGTGCAGCAGGTGTTAAAGACCGGTAAAATGGTTGAGCTGGCAAACAACACGATTCTGGTTTCTAAGGACGGAACCCACCGGGTGATTGCTGACAGTGCCTCACCCATTATTGATGCAGACCGTAAAACCATCGGTATTGTTCTTGTATTCAGGGATATCACTGAAAAAGTCGGGCTGGAAGCAGCACTTCGTCAGTCCCAGAAAATGGAAGCCATTGGCAATCTTGCCGGAGGGATTGCCCATGAATTCAACAATGTCCTGGGCATTATCATAGGCAATACCGAGCTGGGCATTGATGATCTGGAAAAATGGCATCCAGTGTCAGAAAATTTAAATGAAATAAAAAAAGCCAGTCTTCGGGCCAGGGATGTGGTCAAGCAATTGTTAAGCTTCAGCCGGAAAATGGATGTGCGACTTGAGCCCATTGAGATTAAAATCATTGTAAAAGAAACCTTGAAACTTTTGAAGGCTTCTATTCCATCCAATATCCAAATTCAAGAACGTTTTTTATCCAAACACAATGTCGTGGTTGCAGACCCCACTCAAATTCACCAGTTGCTCATTAATCTGTGCAACAATGCTGCCCAGGCCATGGGCGAAGAAGGCGGCAGCCTGACCATTGAACTGGATAACACGATCATACATGACGAACAGGCACATGATTTATCAGATCTGGGTCCGGGAAATTATGTTTGTTTGACAGTCACAGATACAGGGCCAGGAATACCAGAGAGCATACAGGATAAAATTTTTGATCCCTATTTTACAACCAAATCTGTGGATAAGGGCACTGGCATGGGACTTGCCGTTGTTCATGGCATTGTAAAAACGCATCATGGCGCCATCACTGTAGACAGTGTGGTCGGCAAAGGCACAAGTTTTCATGTGTATTTCCCTTCCAGCACAAAGCCTGTTCAGACCAAACCGATAGAAGAAAAAATTCTTCCAAAGGGCATGGAAAAGGTTTTTTTTGTGGATGATGAGCGCCCTATTGTGGACATATACAGCAGAGCGTTAACCCAGTTGGGCTATAGGGTATCCGGTTTTACCAATCCTGTTGACCTTATGGAAAAATTCAGGTCCAATCCATATGATTGCGATTTGATTATTTCCGATATGACCATGCCCAATTTAACCGGGGACCGGCTGGCAGAAGAATTGACCAGCATCCGGTCTGATATTCCCATTATTATCTGCACTGGATTCAGTGAGACAATGTCACCCCAAAAAGCCCGGCAAACCGGAATAAGCAGTCTGCTCATCAAACCCATTGAAATAAAGCAACTGGCTGAAACGGTTCGAGCAGTTTTGGATGGAACCACAATCCTGTGACAATTTTTGAAATGATATTGATCGCTGCAGGGCTTGCCATGGATGCATCTGCCGTTTCCCTGGCAGCAGCGGCAGCAGGATTTGCCAGGGATGGCCGGGCCATTTTCAGGCTGGCCTTTCATTTTGGGCTGTTTCAGTTTTTAATGCCGATCATCGGCTGGTTTCTGGGTATCAGTTTTGTGTTGTATGTGAAGTCGTTTGATCACTGGATCGCATTTTTTCTGCTGGCGTTTGTCGGGTTTAGAATGGTGTGTGAAGGCCTTGACCCTAAACCCGCTGAGCAGAAAAAAGATCCTTCCCGGGGAATGACCATGGTCATGCTCAGTGTGGCCACCAGTATCGATGCCCTGGCCGTGGGATTGAGCCTTGCCGTGCTGGAGGTTGATATCTGGTATCCCAGCATCATGATCGGTGTGATAACCGCCATGATGTCTTATCTGGCCATCAGAATCGGAACCAGGATGGGAGCCTTGTTTGGCAGCAGGATGGAAATTGTCGGCGGTATCGTTTTGATGGGGATCGGATTAAAGATTCTTCTTTTTTCCAATGGGTGAGGTGTCCAGTTTTATTAAAGGGCTGATGCTTGCTTTTTACAATAGTTTCTTCTGGTTTAAAAAGGCCTGCATCTCTGTGTCTGCAATCGGTTTGCAATAATAATAGCCCTGGATTTCATTGCAGCCGGACTGCTTTAGAAAATCAAGCTGTGCTTTGGTTTCAACTCCTTCGGCAACGGTTTTTAAGTTCAAACACTCAGCAAGGGACAGAACCGTATTGACAATGGCGCAGGCCTCGGTATTGTTGGGTGTGTCATCTACAAAGCTTTTGTCAATTTTAAGCTCGGTTAGGGGCATCTTTTTTAAATAGGACAAAGAGGAATACCCGGTTCCAAAGTCATCAATTGAAATTTGAATCCCTAAAGAATTGAGCTCTTGTAAAATCTGGATGGTTTTGTCAATATCTTTAATCACGATATTTTCTGTAATTTCCACAGTCAGCTGATGGGCCGGCAGGCCGGTTTTTTGAAGAATTTCTGTGATTCGGGTGATCAGATCTTTCTGGGAAAACTGTTTGACCGACAGATTCACAGCAATATTTAAATTTTGTCCGCAGATCCGGCTGAATTCCAGAATACGGGTGCAGGCTTGTTCCATGATCCATTCACCCAGAGCATAGATGGCACCGGTGTCTTCTGCCAGAGGGATAAATTCTGCGGGCGATACAATTTCCAATCCTCTCCGGTTCCAGCGCATGAGCGCTTCCATTCCAGAGATCAGACCGGTCTGGATATTGACCTTGGGTTGATAATAAACCATAAACTCATTTTGGGACAAAGCTCCTCTCAGGTCGTTTGACAGGCTGATCCGGCGCAGGACTTTGACACTCATATCCTGGGTAAAAAAAGAATATTGATTTTTCCCTTTTCCTTTTGATCGGTACATGGCAACATCTGCGTTCTTGATCAAAGTATCAATATCTTTCCCATCATCAGGATATCGGGTGATACCAATACTGATCTGGGCATAGATCTGTTTGTCGTCGGATATAAACGGTTTGGCAAAGGCATCCAGAATTCTTCGGGCCAGGCTTGCGGCAGCAGGTTCATCCGGTCGGATAAACGGGCATATAATGGCAAATTCATCTCCGCCCAGGCGGGCTACGGTGTCATCACCTCTACAGCAGTCAAGCAACCGTGCGGCCACTTGTTTGAGCAGCAGGTCACCAAAGTAATGTCCCAGGCTGTCATTGATATTTTTAAAATCATCCAGGTCACAGAAAAACAGGCTCATGGGAAGCTGTTCTCTGGTGCAGTGGGTAATGGCGGTCTGCAGCCGGTCATTGAACAATTGACGGTTGGGAAGACCGGTCAGAGGGTCATAGTTGGCCTGGTATTTGAGCAGTTTTTCATTTTTTTTCAAATCTGTAATATCATGGAACAGAGCAACATAATAAAGGGTTTCTCCATCCAGATCCTTGATGGCATTGATTGAAAGCCATTCCGGGAATGTTTCGCCATTTTTTTTGCGGTTCCAGATTTCCCCTTCCCATGAATCTGTCTGGTTGACACTCTGCCAGATCTGTTCATAAAAAGCCCGGTCATGGTGGCCTGATTGAAAAACCCTGGGGTTTTTTCCAATGATTTCATCCGGGGTAAATCCGGTAATGTTGGTAAAGGCTTTGTTGATCCTGAGGATGTTGCCCTGTTTGTCCGTGATCATGATGGCTTCAATGGTGTTTTCAAATATACTGGCAGACAGAAGCATCTGTTTTTCATAGTGTTTGCGTTTTTCGATTTCATCTTTCAGGGAAACATTTGAATCCAAAAGAATTTGTGATTTTTGTTCCAGATTGTCAGTGTAATGTTGAAGGTCAGATTCAGATTGCTTGAGTCGCCTGACGGTTGATATAAATCTGACTGCAAGAAAAACAGTTGAAAAAAAAGATACCAGGCAGCTTGAAATCAGAACCCAGACAGCAATTGCCCAGAAGACAGGCAGTGTATTTTTACTGATTATACTGGTATTTTCAGGAAAGACGGCAAAGAATGCATAAAAGGCAAGCAAACACAAACCCAGAACTGAAATGGCAAGGGTGGTCTTAATCAATCTGCTGTTTGACATCTACTGTCCTTGTTCAATGAAACTGCTGTTGTCTCCATTTTTCTCATTGGTCTCATTTTTTAGATGACTCTATATTGAATCTGATTTGAAATCAATGGGAATTTAGAATAATCAAACAAAATACCATAGTTGTGCTTGCAAAATATTATCCAGCCATTATTATTGGATTAAGAATTTCCAAGAAAAGGCTCCATAAATTGTATTTATCTTAAAACCATAAGGAGATATCCCATGGCAAAAACTTTACTAGCAGGAAAACCGGTTCAACTAACAGGAGAATTCCCTGCACTCAATTGTATTATCAACACGCTTACAGCGGTCAAACAGGACTTGTCAGCCTTAAGCCTTGAAGACTATAAAGGCAAACGCAAAGTGTTAAATATTTTCCCCAGCATTGATACGCCAGTTTGTGCAACATCCGTGAGAACATTTAACAAGCAGGCCTCAGAATTAAAAAATACCCAGGTGATCTGCCTGTCATCGGATCTTCCGTTTGCTCACAAACGATTCTGTGGTGCCGAGGGAATTGACAATGTGGTCACAGGTTCTTTGTTCAGAAATTGTGAGTTTGCCAATACATTCGGTCTTTTGATTGAAGACGGTCCGTTAAAAGGCCTGACTGCCCGGGCAGTGATTGTTCTGGATGAAAACAATACAGTGATCCATGCCGAGCTGGTGGATGATATTTCTCACGAGCCTGATTATGATGCGGCCCTGGCAGTATTGTAAATTTATCAATCGCGCCCTGTTTATTAACTCTCAATAGGATAGGTCTTATGAAAAATATTCTTAAGTGGTTGCTTATCATTGGCGGCAGCGGTGTTTTATTAATAATTGTTGCAGCCCTTATTATTCCCAGATTTGTGGATGTTAAAAAATATAAACCCATTATAGAAGAACAGGTGGCCAAGGCCTCAGGTCGTTCCTTTACCATGGGGGATGACATGGATATATCGATTTTTCCCTGGGTGGGAATTAAACTGACCGATATCAAACTGGGCAATCCCAAAGGGTTTGCCGAAAAAGAGATGGTTTTTGTAAAAAATTTTGAGGTCAGGCTTAAGGTCATGCCGTTGTTATCAAAACAGATCGAGGTTAAAACCTTTGTCCTTGACAGCCCGATGATCTATCTTGAACGGCAGAAAAACGGCACTGCCAACTGGGAGGGAATCGGAAAACCAGATAAGATAAAACCAGTTGGAGAAAAGAAAGATTCCTCTTCGGCTGAAAAAAAATTACCGATTGATTCTTTAAAGGTGGACAAGTTTTCCATTGTGAATGGTCAATTAAGCTTTAAAGATCAAACAACGGGTCTGCAAAAAAAGATTTCAGATTTTAACCTTGAGCTGGCAGATATCAGTCTTGATAAACCAATTTCCATCTCATTTGCTGCAATGGTTGACGGCAGGCCGATTTCGCTTAAAGGAACGGCAGGGCCTATTGGCCAGGAACCAGGAAAAGGGACCATGTCCATAGATCTTGCATTAAATGCATTAAATGCCATGGATATGCAAATAAATGGAACCATTATTAATCCGGCCGGCGCACCACAGTTTGATGTCAATATTGATCTGGCCTCTTTTTCGCCCCGCAAGCTTTTGGCAGCCTTAGGTCAGACGTTCCCGGTTCAGACATCAGATCCTAAGGTTTTGGATGCGGTTTCTTTGAAAACTCAGATTAAAGGGACACCCAAAAATATTTCCATATCCAAAGGCCTGCTGGTCCTGGATGATTCCAGAATCGATTTTTCAGCAACAGCAAAAGATTTTTCAAAGCCGGATCTGATATTTGACCTGGCTTTGGACACAATTGATCTGGATCGATATCTGCCAGAATCACCCCAGGAGAAGGCACCGGCAAAATCTTCGCCTTCGGCCACACCATCCAAGAAAAAAACAGATTATGCACCATTGAGAAAGTTGATAATGGATGGAAACATAACTGCGGGTAAAATAAAAGCCCATGGAGCATTGGTGGAAAAAATAAATATCCACATCAAGGCAAAAGACGGCGTGATTACCATTGACCCTTTTGGCATGAATCTGTATCAGGGGTCTATTGCTTCAACACTGGGACTTGATGTTCGTAAAAATGATCCTCAGACCAGTATGACATTAAAAGCAAACAGCATTCAGGTCGGGCCGCTGCTCAAGGATGCGCTGCAAAAAGAAATGATTGAAGGGACTCTGGAATCAGATATCACCCTTTCCATGCAGGGTGAAGACCCGGATATGATTAAACAGACACTGAACGGTAAGGGCGGCCTTGTGTTTACGGATGGTGCCATTATTGGTATAGATATTGCCGGCATGATGAGAAATGTAAAAGCCAATCTGACTGGAGAAAAACCGGCCAGTGAAAAACCAAGAACAGATTTTGCCGAACTCAATATTCCGTTCACCATTAAAAACGGTCTGGTTAAAACCGATGGAACACGGATGATTTCACCATTGGTTCGGGTTGTTGCCACAGGGGATATCGATCTTGTAAAAGAGAACCTGGATATGAGGGTGGACCCCAAAGTAGTGGCCACCTTGAAAGGTCAGGGAGATACCAAAGAACGGTCCGGGCTTATGGTTCCACTGCTGATCACCGGGTCATTTACCGATCCTAAAGTTCGTCCGGATCTTAAGGGGATGCTGGGTGCCGGTGGGGTTAAAGGCTTGAATATGGATTCGTTAAAACAGCAGGTGCTTGGGCCAGCCGGGGAAGAAAAACCGACGGTTGAAACACCCAAAACAGACGTTCAAAAACAGATTAAAAACCTGTTGCCTGGATTTGGAAAATAAATAAAATGGTGTTCAAGACAAGAGAATGAATAAAACAATAGGGAGAATCATATGAACCGTTCACACAAGATCCTGTCGCAGCTGCTGCAATGGCTGATGGTCGTTTTGCTTATGTTGCCAACCCCGGCCATGGCCGGTACGTCCTGGCTGGACAAGGGCAGCAGTTTTTTTAAATCCCTGGGCAGTACGGATGAAGCAAAGGAATTGACAGTGGGCGAGATTGGTTCAGGGCTTAAAGAAGCCTTGAGAGTAGGTTCTGAAAATGTAGTCAAGCAATTGGGGGCCAGTGATGGCTTTAATACGGACTCAAATATTCATATTCCATTGCCCAAAAGCCTTGATACTGCAAAAAAATACCTGGGCAAGGTGGGGATGTCAAATCTGCTTGAAGATCTTGAATTAAAATTAAATCGGGCAGCAGAAGCGGCAGCACCCAGGGCAAAACAATTGTTTGCCAATGCCATCTCCCAGATGACCCTTGATGATGTAAAAGGGATTTATAACGGGCCGGATGATGCTGCCACCCAGTATTTTAAGTCAAAGATGTCTGTCCAGCTGGCAGATG
Source organism: Pseudomonadota bacterium (assembly GCA_043827005.1). Taxonomy (GTDB): domain Bacteria; phylum Desulfobacterota; class Desulfobacteria; order Desulfobacterales; family Desulfobacteraceae; genus Desulfobacula. The sequence goes on from JBDRPM010000075.1 coordinate 32,768, forward strand.
AAATGAAACCCGTGGTGGATAATACCTTGTCCCAGGTAGGGGCGGTCCAGTCCTATGATAATATGATAAAAGCATATAAAAATCTTCCCTTTGTACCGGATGTAAAGGCCAATCTGTCTGAACATGTGGTGGGCAAAGGAATGGATGGTATTTTTTATTATCTGGCAAAAGAAGAAGCTGCTATCCGGCAAAACCCGGTTAAGCGGACAACAGAGCTATTACAAAAGGTGTTCACCAGGTAACCCCCATGCCCTGGCTGACACAACAAAACATGAAAGAATTAAGCGAGTTGATCTGTTCTTTTATAAAATTATTGATTTGAATTCTAAGCAGAAAAAGAGGTTCTTATGGATGTGGCATTCTACGGCGCAGCAGGTGAAGTAACAGGTTCCATGCATCTTCTTGATACAGGTGCGGATAAGATTTTAATGGATTGCGGTATGTTTCAGGGCAGGCGAAAAGAGAGCAAGGAAAAGAATCTGAACTTTTCCATTGACCCCAAAACCATCACCAACATGATTTTATCCCATGCCCATATTGATCATTCCGGCCGTATCCCTTTGCTGGTTAAAAATGGTTTTTCAGGTCGTATTATCACCACACGCCCTACAAAAGATGCGCTGGAGTATATGCTGATGGACAGCGGGCATATCCAGGAATCAGATGCGCAATATCTGAATTATAAGTCCCTCCGGTCTTTTTTATATCAACTGGAACAGCACAATGTAAAGCAGCCGGTCTCAAATCAGCAGAAAAGCCAGATCAAAAGCATGCTCAAAAAAAATGCCCATGAGCTCAATATCGAGACCATCAATAAGCTTCAAAAAGAGCATGGGATTGATATTGTTACCCCTTTGTATACCATGGATGATGCAAAAACGGCCCTGTCTTCGATCGACGGTTATCCTTTGGGGTATCCTGTGACCATTGGAAAAGATACCACCATAAAGTTTTATGCGGCTGGACATATTCTGGGGTCTGCCTTTTCAGTTGTTACGGTCAAACAGGACAATAAAACATTTAAAATCCTGTATACCGGAGATGTGGGACGGTTTGGCAAGCCGATTTTAAAAGATCCCACCCTTATGTTTGACAAAGAGGATCAAGATATTGACCTGATTATTATAGAAAGTACCTACGGGGACAGGGAACATGATCCGGTTGGAGATTTGGGTTCAAGCTTGAAAAAGGTATTGAATCAGACCTTTGAACGGGGAGGCTCGGTGATTGTTCCGTCATTTGCCTTTGGTCGGACCCAGGAATTGATTTATATCCTTCATGAATTGTACGATAAAGGCGAGGTCCCCAGACGACCGGTTTTTATAGACAGCCCATTGGCAGCCAATATCACCAAGGTGTTTGGCGAGCACCCGGAATCCTATGACAGGGAAACGCATAAAACCTTTCTTGAGCATGGGAAAAACCCGTTTAGTTTTGAAAAAATCAGATTTGTTCAGACTGTGCAAGAATCCATGCAGCTCAACCAGGATAATTCTTCCCATGTGGTGATTTCCGCTTCAGGCATGTGTGAGGCCGGCAGAATTTTGCATCATCTGCGGTACAGGATCCATGATCCTAAAAATACCATTCTGCTGGTGGGGTATATGGCAGAAAATACGCTGGGCCGACGGATTGAAGAGCTGGGTGCTTCTGTTGCCCAGGGCCGGGAAAAAGAATTTCCTCTGGTCAAAATCCTTGGCAAAGAATATCCCCTTAAAGCCCGGGTTGAAAAAATCGGAGGATTCAGTGCTCATGGGGATAAGCATGAACTGGAAAAGATTATTACGGGTTCCAATCTTCGGGTGAAAAAAATTGCAGTCGTTCATGGAGAAGAATCCCAGAGCGCTGTATTTGCAGAAAGACTAAAGCAAAAAGGGTATGAAACCATTGTTCCAAAGTCTGGTGATATAATATCCATTTAAATGATTTAAACATTGAAAGGGCAGCCCGGGATATGAATCAGGCTGCCCTTTTGATCAATAACGAGAATAAAGCATGGTATCTGTTTGGGCTATGGCTGTTTATACATGCCCGCCATAAAAGCCAGGCGCCTCATTTCTTGAGTTGGCAGAGGGTACACTGCAGGTTGATCCGCCGCTGTATTTTACGTTGCTGATTTTTTGCTGACGTTTTTCCTGGCCTTCTCTGACAATGTTTCTGCATTCGCCTTCACACTGTCCGGTAATGTCTCTTGATGGTATTTTTTTCATTTTATGGTCCTCAATTATTAATGCATTCATTCTTTATATACAGAAAAAAGTTCTTTCCATTGGGTCTTTTTCTTATGAAGAGAAGTTAAAACATATTTTTTGTTAGTCAATGCTAACAATTTTCTTTTTTAAAATTTTTATAAGCCAGACGTTCAAAAAGACAGCATAAAAAAGATTGATGCTTTGGCCAATTAACCAGAATATTTCACGAATTGTTTTTTTAAAGTTCATTATAGTGTGTGCCTGACCGAAATCCTGGAATTTTTTTTCGGGTGCAAGGCGGGCCAGAATTTTAACCGGAAGGGTCGAAGAGGAGCGAATGCTCAAATACATTGAGTGTTTTGAGGATTAAAATTTGCATCCCAACGCAGTAATCTGGAAAATTGGCGGTTTTCGGTCGGGCAATAGTGTCCAGCCATAAAAAAAAAGGAGCGGTCCCATGAATAGCCCGAATATTTGGGAGAATTATCTTTCGGGCAATCCAAGTGCCTGAAATGAACCTGTCAAATTTTGTGCCGCCGCATGAATATGCCTATCCGTTCATGGCAGATCAACAGCTTATTTTTTCTTAACAATTACCCAAAGGGCATGAATACTGCCTGGAAGAAAAAAGAAGATGGTTAAAATGATATTGATCAATAAATGTTTGCCAATACCGGATTGTAAAAAAACCGCCAGCGGTGGAAGAAAAATTGCCAGAATAATTTTTACCAGATCCATGATATCTCCTGTGTTAAGGGGTTTTGTCAATATTTGACTGCATGGAGTTATATCATTTTTTTTATCTGTGACAAATAAAAAATATTATTTATTGGACATTTGTTGTAACTGCCTTATCTTGTTCCTCATTATTCGTTTTTATATGAAAGAACCTGGAAAACCACTGCGTTTCTTTCATGCTTTGTTAAGGGCAGGCCAGGGTAAAATACCAAGGCGGCCCATGGCCGTTTATAACAAAAGGGGGAACTCCCCGGGAGGATTGGAACAACAATGGCAGATGCAATTAAAACCGGCGATACCATATCGGTTGACTATACAGGCAAACTTGAAAATGGCGATGTGTTTGACACATCCAGTGGCAAAACCCCTTTAAAATTTACCGTGGGCTCGGGCATGCTCATCAAAGGATTTGACCGGGCCGTTATCGGAATGAAACCCGGAGAAAAAACAACGGTTGTTATTGCCCCGGAAGACGGGTATGGCCCAAGAAATGAAGACCATTATATTGATATTCCCAGAACACAATTTCCCGACGAGATTCCTCTGGAAACAGGACTTGCGCTTGAACTTGAAGATCCAAACGGAAGACCGGTTCCGGCAGTGATCTCTAAAATAACCGATGAATCAGTCAGAATGGATATCAACCATTTTCTGGCCGGAAAAACACTTGAATTTGATATTCAGATCGTTGAAACCGGTCTTACGGCAGATCCTGTTTTTCAGAACTGCGGATCTGGATGCAACTGCAAAACCAGCTGCGGTGACGGATCTGCCTGCGATTCTGACGGTTGTCACTGAAATGTATGTAATGGACCTTTCTTTCTCAGGGGGGTCCATTTATTCAAAATCCGGCAGTTGAACTGTATATGTTTACAAGGATCAGCAACACAACAAAAGCGTCCATTGATTATTCAAAACCTGGCAGCTGAACTGCTTCTGATGATTCATACAGGACCTCCCTTGTTTTTTAAGTCCAGATCGTATAAATAAATTGATTTGCTGTCTATTTTAAGATAATCTATCGCATAAGATCTGTTGTTAAAATTCATCCATCTGTATTCATTTGATAGGATAAGATTTGTGGCTTAACAGGCGTTTTCGCCGGATAGGGTATCATCCAGCTGGATTTTAAAAAAGGAGATGAGCGTGGCCAGAATTCTGATTATCGATGATGAAGCTCCCATACGTAAAATGCTGACCATTTTATTTGAAAGAAATCAATATGAGGTCAGGAATGCTTGCGATGGCAAACAGGGGACGTGTATCGCTCAGGAATTTATGCCGGATTTGATTATCACCGATCTGTTGATGCCGGAAAAAGAAGGCATTGAAACCATAAGAGATATCAAGAAAATAAATCCGGACATCAAAATTATTGCCATATCCGGCGGTGGGGTGGTTCAACCTGAAATGTATCTGAAACTGGCCCTGAAAATGGGTGCGGATCAATCGTTTACAAAACCCGTTGATACCGCTACACTGCTCATCACAGTCAAGCATCTATTGGAAGATTAAAAACAAAATTTAATGCTCATTATTAACTGATCAGGCAGTTATCACGGGGTTGGATATGGACGTTCTGATTTTTGGCAGTTGTTTTGCAATGATTGCCATTGCATCCAAACAGATTGGAACCAGCCTTGTAAAAACCGGACTTCCTCTGATCAGTGGTTTTCTTCTTACCGGAATTTTTGCAGGTCCCCATGTCCTTGATCTGATAACCCTTGAAGCCACGTTAAATTTGCGATTTGTGGATGAAATAGCGCTCGGGTTTATTGCTTTTGCCGCTGGTGGAGAGCTTTATCTTAAAGAACTTAAAACCAGATTTAAAAGTATTGCATGGGTTACGGCAGGTCTTGTGATATCCACCTTTGCCCTGACCAGCCTGACCTTTTTCTTTATTTCCAGGTATATCCCTTTCATGGAAACCATGCCAATGACGGCAAGGGGGGCGGTTTCCATTATCGCCGGTGCCATTCTGGTGGCCCGTTCGCCGTCTTCAGCCATTGCCATTGTCAATGAATTAAGGGCCAAAGGACCGTTTACCCAGACGGTTCTGGGTGTTACCATTATTATGGATGTGATGGTCATTGTCCTGTTTGCCGTTAATTCCTCCATTGCCGATGCTCTCTTATCCGGCTTTAATTTTGATTTAAGCTTTATCCTGCTGCTGGCTTCAGAAATCAGTATCTCTGTTTTGATTGGCTTTATTGTATCTAAAATAATTTTGATAATCTTACAATTACCAATTCAAAAAACAGTTAAAACCGGATTGATTCTTTTGACAGGTTACCTGGTTTTTGTTTTTTCCAGCTGGTTTCGGCATGTTTCCCAGGCTTATACCGGGCTTGAATTTTTTTTTGAACCGCTGCTGATCTGCATGGTTGCAGGTTTTTTGGCGGCAAACGTCCTGCGGTTTAGAACTGAATTTTTAAAGCTTCTCTCAGATGCCGGTCTGCCCATTTATATTGCGTTTTTTACGCTTACTGGTGCATCTTTATCCCTGGATGTTCTGGCCAGGACCTGGCCTGTTGCCATTGTTTTATTTTTCGCCCGGATGGGGGCCATTTTTGTAGGGTCTTTTATCGGCGGCACCCTGGCAAAAAACCCGGTCCAGCACAACAAAATCAGCTGGATGGCTTATATCGCCCAGGCAGGCGTGGGACTGGGACTTGCAAAAGAAGTGGTGGTGGAGTTCCCGGACTGGGGCAACCCATTTGCCACCATCATCATCTCTGTTATTGTTTTAAACCAGGTTGTGGGACCGCCGCTGCATAAATATGCCACCAAATGGGTAAAAGAAGATCATCCCAAAGCGCCGGAAACAGACTTTTATGAAGCCCGGGATGTTGTGATTTTCGGCAATGACGGCCAGGCTTCGGCCCTTGCTCTCTCGTTGGTGTCCCGGGGATGGCAGGTTGGTCTGGCAGTCACAGAACCTGGCAACCAGCACAATCAGGCTCCAGGGATCAACATTCATGAGCTCTCAGGATTCAGCCCTGCACAACTTCAAGACATAAACTGTCATCGGGCCAGTGCCATTGTGACCATGCTGTCGGATGAAGATAATTTTAAAATCTGCGAAACAGCCTATGAACGGTTCGGAACCCAGACCCTGATTGCCAGGCTCAATGACCGCCACAATTTTATTCGGTTTCAGGAACTGGGTGTGCTGATTGTGGACCCATCGACCGCCATTGTAAGTCTTATGGATCATTTTGTCCGGTCTCCGGCAGCCGCATCCCTGCTCATGGGTCTGAATGAAGACCGGAATGTCGTGGATATCCGGCTTAAGAATCCGGATCTGTCCGGCCTGGCACTGCGAGACTTAAGATTGCCGTTTGATGCCATTATCATGTCCATCCGGCGGCGGGGGGTCTTGTTTATTCCCCATGATTATACCCGTTTGGAATCAGGGGATCTGGTGACCATGGTCGGGTCATTGTCGTCCTTAAAGGAAATGTCTCTTCGCTTTGATGTTGACCAGGAGGCAGTCTTGCGTCAACTGGTAAAAGAAGTAACACCAAAAGAATTGACAATTAAGGGTATGGACCCGGATCCGATACCGGCAGGTGCCGGACAAGCCGGTAAAGACCGGTTTGACCGGATCGTGGAAAAAAGCCAGGTCATTGACTTAAAACATCCCATGGACAAGGCTGATTTTTTTGATATGGTCTCCCAAATGATGTCAGAACCACTGGATATGAATGCAGCCGATTTAAACCAGATGTTGACAAACAGGGAAGATGAAATGACAACCGTCCTGGCCCCCGGACTTGCTGTTCCCCATATTATTGTCCCGGGGGAAAATAAATTTTCAATGCTCATTGCCCGGTGTAAAAAGGGCATCCGGTTTTCATCCGGCCATCCTGATGTCTATGCCGCTTTTGTGCTGATCGGGTCTAAAGATGAAAGACGCTTTCATCTTCGCGCACTTTCTGCTATTGCACAGATTGTAATGGATCCAAGGTTTGAAAAAAAATGGATGCGAGCCAGACATAAAACAGCATTAAAAGATCTGATACTGACTGCCCAGCGTAAACGGGACAACACGATCCTGATTGAACCGCGCTCAATATAGAGGAGATGACCATGGCGGAACCGTTTAAAATTCAGGTAAAAGACTTAAATCATAAGTACCCCAAAAATCTGTTTGATTTTAAGGATACTTCCGAATTGACCCCTCTGGACAGTATTATCGGTCAGGAACGGGCGATTGAAGCCATTGATTTTGGGTTGAACATGAAAGGGGCAGGGTATCATATTTTTGTGACAGGCCTGGATGGCACAGGAAAATCAACCATTGTTAAAAAAATAGTAACTGATCATGCCATTAAAGAAAAGACTTCAGAAGACCTTTGCCTGGTCAATAATTTTGATGATGCCTATTGCCCGGATGTCATCGAAATGCCGACAGGCACAGCAGTGTATTTTTCCAGAAACATGGCCCGGTTTGTGGAAATTTTAAGAATTAAAATTCCCCAGGTTTTTGAAACCACATCTTTTAAAGAAGAGCAAAACAGGATTCAAAAAGAATGCACATCCCTGCAAAAACAATTGTTTGATGAAGTGGTTCAACTGGCAGCATCGTTTAACCTGGTGATTGGTCGAACAGAAGATGAATACCAGGTTCTTCCAATCAAAAAGGACCCGTCAGGCCAACCCACCGGTCAACCCATGACCGAGGCGGAATTTGGCGCATTGGATGAGGCAGAACAGCAGGAATTTGATGACAACATTGAACAGGTAGAAGAAGAACTGGAAACTGTCCTTGTTGAAATTGACAAAGTCGGAGAAGAGATGAAAAATGTGCTCCGATCCATTGTGGCCTCAAGAACGGAGCTATTGATTTCAGAGCAGATTGATCCGGTGCGATATGATTTAAGAGATTGCAAGCCCATCCAGAAATATCTCAAGCGGGTGAAAGAAGATATTATTGAGAATATTGCCATGTTTCTGGGAACCCAGGGGGAAACCAGAGAATCCGGTCCCCAGGAATTTTGTGAAATGGCCGGTTCACTGGTGAGGCGGTATCAGGTTAATGTATTGGTGGATCGCAGACGGGAGCAGGGCGCACCCGTGGTGTTTGAACCCAATCCAACATTCGGGAATCTGTTTGGAAAGATTGAAAAAAAACCGGTTATGGGCTCTGTTGAAACCGACTTTACAATGGTTCAGGCCGGATCTTTGTTAAAAGCCAACAAAGGATATCTGGTCATTGACATTGAGCCATTGCTGACCAATCCACCGGTCTGGGAAGCACTTAAAAGAACCCTTCAGGATTCAATGCTCAGGATTGAAGATACGCCGGACCAGGCAGATTACGGCATGCCGTCGCTAAAACCAGCCCCCATCCCCTTGAGTGTCACTGTAGTTCTGGTGGGCCGGTATGAGCCGTTCAGGATATTGCAAAGCACGGATTCAAAGTTTAACAAGATATTCAAGGTCAGGGCGGATTTTGACTCTGAAGCCGATCTGACGGACGAGAACGGCTTTTTATATGCCCGGTTTATTGCCCGGGTCTGTGAGCTGAACAACCTTTTGAACTTTACCCCGGATGGGGTATGGGCTGTGATCGGATACGGCAGCCGGATTGTTGCGGATCAGCAGAAATTGTCACTGCGGTTCGGTCAGATTTTAGGGGTGTTGCAGGAAGCTGACTATTGGGCCAAAAAGGATAACGCCCTTGTGGTTTCCAGTGAATATGTGCTTAAGGCCATTTCTCAGCAGCGGTTTCGGCATAATCTGTATGAAGAAAAAGTATGGGACGAGTTTTTAAGTCAGTCTGTGCTGCTGGATGTTCAAGGAGAGGTGATCGGTCAGGCCAATGCCCTGGCAGTCTATGATATGGGAGAAATCGCCTTTGGAAGGCCCACCCGCATCACAGCGGAATCCTATATGGGAAAACCCGGTATTATCAATGTCGAGCATGAATCTGATTTGTCCGGTCAGACCCATGATAAAGGGATTATGATTATTGCAGGCTATCTTGGCAGAATGTTCGCCCAGAACTATCCTTTGAGTGTGAGCATCAGTATTACATTTGAACAAAGCTATGACGGCATTGACGGTGACAGTGCATCTTCCACAGAGTTGTATGCGGTTTTGTCCAGTCTTTCAGGCGTTCCCATCCGCCAGGAAATAGCGGTTACCGGATCAGTCAATCAAAAGGGAGAAATTCAGGCCATTGGCGGGGTAAACGAAAAGGTAGAAGGCTTTTTTGATATCTGCGTTAAAAAAGGATTTACAAAAAAACAGGGGGTTATCATCCCGGCTTCCAATGTTAAGAATCTGGTTTTAAGAGCTGATGTGGTCCAGGCCATTCGGAAAAAACACTTTCATCTGTATCAGATCAGGACCATTGAAGAGGGCATTGAAGTGCTCACCGGCAAAAAAGCAGGCCAGCCGGATGAAAACTATAATTATCCGGAAGATACAGTGTTTGGTCAGGCACAAAAAAAACTAAGACGATACCATGAACTATCCCTGCGGTATGGTAAATAAAAAAGGGCAGACTTCAGGCATACCAATATCTTGAAGGGAAAAAAATGCTGAATTGTTTGGAAAATTTTATCCTTTCCTTGACAACAGGCAGAGAATTGAATAGAAATAATAAAGTTTCTGCCTGAAGGCAGAAAAATAACAACAACTAAACTTTATAAATTATAAAGCCACGAAGGCCCATTATATTCCTTCTTTTAAGGGAATGGTTCTTTTTGTGGCTTTTTTGTTTTTTTGGGAGAAAGTATGAAGCAATTAATATTTGGAATATGGGTTTGTCTGATGTTTCTGATTGTTACGGCAACCGCAGGCGCCCAGGCGACCCAACAGATCACAGATGCTGCCGGCAGAACCCTTGTCATCCCTGAAAAGATAGATCATATCATCTGCTCCGGCCCCGGCTGCCTCAGGCTTGTGTCCTACCTGGGTGCCCAGAATCTTGTGGTGGGTGTTGATGATATTGAGACACGCAATAATCAATTTGATGCCCGGCCCTACGCCTTTGCCAATCCGCAATTTAAACATCTCCCGATTTTCGGCGGATTCCGGGGGCAGGATGTTCCTGAAAAAATTATCAGCCTTTCCCCCCTGCCCCAGGTGATCTTCAAGGTCTCTTCTGCCGCAGGAGTCGATCCGGTTAAGCTGTCAAAAAAAACCGGGATTCCCGTCATCATCCTTGAATACGGAGACCTTGGTCACAAGAGGCAAGATTTTTATCAGGCACTGACCATCCTGGGCCAGGCCCTGAACAGACAAGACCGGGCCTTGGAGTTGATTGCTTTTTTTGACAGTCAGATCCAACAGTTGGAAAGCCGGACAAACAATATTCCTGATACAGAAAAAAAGACCTGTTTTGTGGGGGGGATTGCTTTTAAGGGGCCCCATGGTTTCCAGTCCACAGAACCCGGTTATCCTCCCTTTCAATTTGTTAATGCAAAAAATATCGCAAGGCCTTCCAAAACTGAAAAAATCCTTGCCCAGAGCAATTTTTCCAAGGAGAAAATGTTGATCCTGGATCCTGAAGTTCTTTTCCTGGATCTGTCCACCCTTCAGATGGGCGAAGATCAGGGTGGTCTATACGAGCTTAAAACTGATCCTGTCTTTCAGGGGTTGACTGCTGTGGGCAAAAAACAAGTTTACGGCGTTCTTCCCTATAACTGGTATAGTCAGAATTTTGGTTCCATCCTGGCTGATGCCTGGTTTATCGGCAAAATTCTTTACCCGGAACAGTTTTCTGACATTGTACCGGATCAAAAAGCAGACGAAATTTACACTTTTCTGCTGTCAAAGCCATTATTCGAGCAGATGAACGCTGCATTCAAGCACCTGGCGTTTAAACGCATCGATTTAAACTAGGAGCGGATATGCATTTTGACGACGGAATAGTGCCCCAGGAATACACCCGCTATACCCTGGGAAAGGTCATGTTCATTGTTCTGATCCTGGCAGCACTTGTGATCACCATTGTGGCAGGCATTTCATCCGGGGCAGTGTACATACGATTCATCGATGTGATCAAAACTCTTTTGAAAAATGATGTAATCCGGCAATTTGATCTTATCATCTGGAACATGCGGCTGCCCCAGACCCTTACGGCTGTGGTGGCAGGTGCAGGCCTTGCCGGGGCTGGAACCGTGATGCAGTCAGTGCTGAGAAACCCTTTGGCATCCCCCTTTACCCTTGGCATCGCCCATGCCGCTGCATTCGGGGCTGCCTTTTGTGTTATGATCCTTGGATCCGGTGTCATGGCCAGCACTCTGGGGGATGCAATCACCATATCCAACCCATTGCTGACGCTGCTGTCTGCCTTTGCCTTTTCCATGGGCACCGCAGGTTTAATCACCTATATTGCAAAAATAAGGGGATCATCCCCTGAAGTCATGGTTCTCACAGGCGTTGCCATGGGCGCCTTATTCACTGCCGGCACAATGATGCTTCAGTTTTTTGCCGATGATGTTCAGCTTGCGGCCATGGTTTTCTGGACCTTTGGGGATGTGGCCAGGACAGACTGGCATGATCTTGTCTTCCTGTCTATTATCACAGGGGGTGGGCTGGTGTATTTTCTGGCCAATTCCTGGAATTACAATGCCATGGACATTGGAGATGAAACAGCCAGGGGCCTGGGCGTTAGGGTGGAATTGGTGAGGCTTTCCGGAATGATGGCCGCCTGTCTTGTGACCTCGGTCATCATCTCTTTTGCCGGGATCATCGGATTTATCGGGCTTGTGGCTCCCCATATCGTCAGAAGGGTTATCGGGGATGACCACAGATTTCTCATGCCTGCATCCATTCTGGCCGGAGCCCTGATCCTGCTGGCATCGGATATCGCGGCCCGGCTGGTTCTATTGCCCCATGTCCTGCCGGTCTCCATCTTTACTTCTTTTCTGGGGGCCCCTGTGTTTATTTACCTGATCATAAAAGGAAATACAAAATGATTCTCACTGTAAACGACCTTGCCTTTACCTATAAAAGTCTTGACACTCTCAAGGACATCTGTTTTTCCATTCAGCAAGGGGAAATCACCGTTATTCTCGGTCCCAACGGTGTGGGCAAGACAACCCTGCTCAAATGCCTGAACCGTATTCTGACCCCCAGAAAAGGAAATATTCTTATCAAAGGGGAAAACATCAGAACCATGAAGGTCAATAAGATCGCCAGGCAGATTTCCTATGTGGCCCAGACGAGCGAAGCCGCAAGAATAACTGTTTTTGATGCCATTCTCATGGGCAGAAAACCCCACATCCATTACGGGATAGGCAAACAGGACCTGATCAAGGTGGATGCGGTCATCCGTCATTTGAATCTTTCCGCTCTAAGCCTTAAATATCTGAATCAGCTGAGCGGAGGAGAACTCCAGAAGGTCTGCATTGCCAGGGCCCTGGTCCAGCAGACTGATATTATGCTCCTGGATGAGCCCACAGCCAGCCTGGACTTGAAAAATCAGACCCATATCCTTGGGCTGATCCGCCACATCATCAAGGATCACAATATGGCAGCAGTCATGACCCTTCATGACCTGAACACGGCCATGAGATATGCTGATAAATATATTTTTTTAAAAGACCATACCATTTATTCGGCTGGAAATATCCAGAACATCACGCCTGAAATGGTGGAAGCGGTTTATGGCGTAGAAGTTGACATCATGCATCACAAAGGTCTGCCCGTCGTCATTCCTGTGGAAGTCCATCCTGGGAGTGAACAAGACCCCAGGGTTCCTGTAAAAGGTGAACAGGCAGCTTAATTTTTTAATTCAAAGGAAATCCCATGGAAAACCAACAGTATCATTGGCCTGAAATGAATCTTGTGCCGGTGGGCATTGTCAAAAGTCCCATTAAAACCCCGAATCTTAGGACCACCAAAGACAATATCAAGCTTACGCCGTCACTGGATGAACTCAAAAAACAGCACACAGAAATTGCCCAAACCCTGAGCGAGATCCAGGTGTTTGAAAAATGGGAGCCGCTGCTCAACGGGATAGAGGCGTTCTCCCATGTCCTGGTGTTATACTGGCCCCACCTTATTGACCCGGAAAAACGAAAGCTTGAGCAGGTGCATCCCATGGGAAGAACACAGATCCCCCTTCAGGGAATTTTTGCAACCTGCAGTCCTGCCCGGCCCAATCCGATTCTGGTTTCTGCCCTAACCCTGGTCAGACGGGAAAAAAATAAATTAATCGTTCAAGGCTTTGAAGCGGTTGACCAAAGTCCTGTCATTGATATCAAGCCTTATAGCATCCACTATATGCAAAAAGAAAATCTCAGGTTTCCGGAATGGATGGAAAAAATTAACAAGGAGCTTGGCATTTAAAAAATGACCCGTCAGCCGTGTTAACCCGAATATTACACGGATCGTTTTTGCCTTAGGGCTCACTCAAAAATAAATTACCAATTTTGGGAGTCGAGTCGCCTGGCCTGCAAGGCGTGGAAATGCAGGCATATCGGGAATATGCCGAATTTACACAACGCAGCAGGACAGGATGAATCGGCTTTCAAAATGTAAATT
>JBDRPM010000076.1:0-12558 GCA_043827005.1 Pseudomonadota bacterium
CTGATACCGGCCATGCTCGAACCAGTATCGGTGAAATAAGTCATGACCCATACACTGAATGGGCACCTGTATGGGAATGGGGAAACGGTGTTTTGTCTCAATATGAAACCACCAGCAGCCAGGCCTTAATGACTGCAGACATTGGATCAGGAGCCGTAATGCCGCTGGATGCTGACAGTCAGCCGCTCCACACCACTCACAAGCAGTATCCGGACGTATGCGGTCCAACCTGTCTGAACATGGTGATAACCCAGTTAGACCGGACTGATCGATCCCCCGGTCTTTCATTCCCCAGGACCTGACCGAACAGCCGGTTCCACGGGCTTCTCTTGCCCCGGATGCCAATCCTGTTTCTGCCCGAATCTGCAGTGGCGGATATTTTGAAAGCCTGAATCACCTCTATGCCGTGATCAGAGGATTTATTGACCATCGAGGTATCCAAACAATTAAACCTGTATCGCCAGCAGTATTGCGGCTGTATTTACAGCGAAAAAGATCGCTATTTTAAACTACCGGTTTAGCATCGATGCTTTCATAATCACCCTGGCCTCCCTATGTTTTTTATACAGTATCAACTTGAATATTGAAAAATAAAACTCCGTTACAATTCGGATTATCTTCCCCTTGGTCTGGATGGGATATCCCCGGCTGTGTATATCCGCCATGCTGAGCAATCAAAAAGGCAGCATCAGTTTTGATCCTGCCTTTAAAATTATTGATAAATTTGTTCGTATCTATTGCTTTTTTCTGCTGAGCCCTGCAAGACCGATAAGACCAAAGCCAATCAGAAACATTGTTGCTGGTTCCGGAACTGAGGGGAGGGGTTCTTGTATAATGGCTATATGATATTCAGATATTACACTGTCAGGATAGTCTGGATTGTTGGACATGATTACTGAAAGGTCTCCAGGATCGCCGGTCATTTCGAGTAATCGCCAAATATATCCATAACTCTGGTTGCCCTCATTAAATATTTCATCAGGACCCCAATTCCCATCAAAGGCATAATTAGACCCAGTACCTGTCCAATCAAACCCGCTATCGACTCTATACGGCCAGGTATTGGAAGATGAGGTCGTTCTGCTATAGTAAAACGCAACAAATACTTTTGTATCCAATGCATTATCCAAGTTGTATGTTTGAGTCGCATCAGCCAAATTAGGTTCAACATCATAATAATAGTCAGCTGCGCCATACCACGATGGAGCATCTCCCGATTGTATCCCAAATGTCGTTGCAAACGCTATATTTGTGAATAAAAATAATAATAAAACAATTAAACATAAACCGATCTTGTGCGCAAAAATATTCATTTATAAGCTCCTCTTTAATAAAACATTCAAAAAAAAAACCCAATTACATCAATAACAATCCGGCTATCACCTTGATCCGTTGCTTTACCTCTTTATCAATATCTAATATGCAATATATAGGCCAATTTTTAAACATAATAAAATCCTTGATATCAGTCATTTACAATTTTTTTATAAAATTTTTTACTGAGTAAAAAAATATCCTAATTTGAGAAAAATTTTTCCTAAAGGAGAAATTATATCAATGGCTGGAGAAAAAACCATGGTACTGGTCGAGAATTAAATCCCAAGTACCATTTAAGTGCATTCGGTTTATTACATTGACCTATTATATAGCCGGGGGCCGCTTAATTTGTTTGAGCATGTTTACAAACCGTTTGTCCGTGCTGTCCAGGCGTGCGGCAAGCACTCCGAACAAGTGCCTTGCCACGTCGGGATATTTTTCAATCACCTCGGACAGTTTATCGCCAGGGAACCGTTTGACCTTGGACCGGCCTTTGGAAATAATTGATGCGGATCTGGGCTCTCCTGTAATGGCTGACATCTCGCCAAAATAATCTCCGGGCTGAACGATTTCAGCAATCATCTTACCGCCTTTGACTACATACAAAGCACCTTGAACCAGTTTGAAAAAATCAATATCAGTATTGCCTTCCCGGATAATAACATCTTTATCTTCATATAGTTCAACATCAGGATTAATCAGATAACTGGGTAAGGATTCCTTGGTAATGGTGGTCTTTTTCAATACTTCTTCAAGTGATGTTTCAGATAAGGCAATTTTTATAAGACCTGCATCTCGCAGGGTAATCATCCCTTCTTGAACAGCGACTTTACGCAATTGATCTTCAGGAACCTGCGCACTGATGGCTTTGCCCACCTCATCGGTTACTTCCATGAGTTCATAAAGCCCTACCCGGCCTTTGTAACCGGTTCCATTACAATGATTGCATCCTTTTGGACCATATATTTTCAAGGTCTCAATGGTTTTTTTCGAAAATCCTTGAAGCTCCAACTCTGCAGGATCATGACCGGTAACCACCTCTTTGCATTCCGGACACAATCGTCTGGCCAGCCGCTGGGAAAGCACCATGGTGATTGAAGAAGCCAGCATATAAGGGGGAATCCCGATATCAATCAGTCGGCCAATGGTGGACGGGCAATCGTTGGTGTGCAGGGTTGCAAACACCAGATGACCTGTCATGGCGGCTTTAATGGCGATCTCAGCGGTTTCCATATCCCTGATTTCACCCACCATGATTATATCCGGGTCCTGTCGTAAAAATGCTTTCAGGGCAGCCGCAAAGGTCATGCCGATCTCATCTCTTACCGGCACCTGGTTGATCCCCTTAAAGTTAAATTCAACCGGATCTTCTGCAGTTAAAATTTTAATATCATCTTTATTCAATCGATTCAAAATTGAATAAAGGGTTGTGGTTTTACCGCTGCCCGTGGGTCCTGTTACCAGCAAAAGGCCATATGGCCTGGCAATACACCGTTTAAGGCAATCAAACATGGCCGGATCAAAACCAAGTTTGGTTAAGTCAATATTCAGGGCGCTCTGGTCAAGAATACGCATAACAATGCTTTCACCAAAAAGGGTCGGCAAGGTGGATACCCGAAAATCAATTGATTTTTTGCGCCCCAGGCGAAGTTTTATTCGGCCGTCCTGGGGGACCCTTCGCTCGGCAATGTCCAGTTGAGCAAGGATTTTTATTCTTGAAACAACAGCGTTCTTTATACTGGTAGGCAGGTTCATTGCCTTGTACATGGACCCATCCAGACGATAGCGGACCTGAAAGGATTTTTCAAAAGGCTCTATGTGGATATCAGATACCCCGTCATTGATCGCCTTGGTCAATATACCATTCACCAGTTTAATAATGGGTGCGTCCGAAGCCATGAACTGATCAGAATGATCATCCAGATCAAGCACACCCACTTCCATTTCCTCGGCTGCTTCTGAAACAAGAGACCCGAAGTCTTCAACAGAGGTAACCGGTTCATCATCTTCTGCATCATCATCAAAACTCAGAAAACTTTTATACTCTTCATCACTGATCTTATAAAAATCCCTGAACGCCTGGATCAGGTCATTTTCCGTGGAAACATCAACCTTAATGGTTTTACCTGTCTTTTTTTGAAGATCTTCTACGATACTGGTGTCGGTCGGTTCAACCATGGTGATGGTCAACTCTTCCCCTTTTAAGGACAGAGGAAATGCCATGGCCTGTTTTGCCGTTTCATAGGGAAAAAATTTGAACAGATTCGGATTGGGTTTAATCTCTGAAAACCGGACCACATTGTAATTATACAGGCGGCCTAGCACATTGATGATGGTATCCGGATCAATATACCCTTTATTCAACAATATGCTGGAAAGGCGTTCATTTGTCTTTTTCTGGACAGCCAATGCTTCTTCCAGCTGCAGACTGGTAATCTGACCCTCTTTTGACAGAATTTCTCCTATCCTTGTTTTTCCGGCACCAGATTGATCTTTTATGGTTGATTTAAGACTGGAAGATTTTTTCATAGATTGATCTTATGCTCATTTGTGTCAATTATCATTAAATAAAACATATCACTCAATAGTTTTTATAAATCCTAATGCTCCCTGCTGCAATCAGAAAAACACCCAGTGTATAAAAACAAAATTTGACCACTAAAATTTTTTGTCTAAAAAATTCTATGGTTTCTATTTGAGGTATCACCTGGGGAATACGATAAAACACAGCCAATCCCACAACAATCAATACAACCCCATAATAGAATCTGATTTTTTTTTTGTCCATTTAAATTATTCCTTTTCCAATTGTTCCAGTTGATTATCAAACATTGTCTCGATTTTTTCAAATGATTCCATTGCTTGTTCCAGATTTTCATACAATTGATCATTTTCTTTTTGAAGCCGGGCCAGTTCCCTGGATAATTGCTGGATTTTCTGGCCATCCTGCTCCTGGGACGCAATGAGTATGGCCTGATGTTGCTGTTCAATCAAACCTTCATTTTTTTCAATGCTCTGTTCCAGTGAACTGATCTTTTTTTTGACCGGTCCTAATGTTCTGGATTTTTCCTGAATAATTTCTGATTTTTTCTGTCTGAGTTCTTTTTTGTTGAGCACTGGCAGTCGAATCTGTTTTTTATCAGACAAAAGGTCTTCTTCATCCCAGCCTTCTTTTTCCAAAAATTCCTGATAAGTCCCGTCAAATACAGATACCTCATTGTTCTTGAAAACCACCAGACGATTGGCAATGGAATGCAAAAACATCTCATTGTGGGTGACAATAACCACAGCACCTTCAAAATTCACCAGCGCTGAAATAAAGGCATCGCAGGATTCAATATCCAGATGATTGCTGGGTTCATCCAATAACAAAAGATTCAGCGGCTTCATCAACAGCTTGCCCAGCATGACCCGTGCTTTTTCTCCTCCGGATAAAACCGATATCTTCTTTAGAGCTGCATCCTGCTCAAACATCATGGCACCGCAGATATTTCTGGCCGCCTGGCGGTCAACATCCTTTGAAGTCGCCATTAACTCTTCTTCTATTGTAAAATTGTCATTCAAAGACTGGACATTGGTCTGTTCAAAATAATCATGACTTACACCCGGATTGATTTTGATTGTGCCATGGTCAGGAGTCAGGTCCGAGTTTAATAGCTTGAGCAGCGTGGTTTTTCCTTTACCGTTTTGACCGATAATGGCAATGCGATCCTCAGGATAAACGTTAAATGTCAGATTTTGTATCAATGGGTTTTCTTTGTCCCAGCCAAAGCCCAAATCTTCAACCAACATCAGTTGCTTTCCTGAAAAAGGCAGATAGTTAAACGAAAAATCAAGGCATTTTAGTTTTTCAAGCTTATCGCTTACCTTGTTTTTTTCAAGGGTTTTGATTCTGGACTGAACCATATTGGCAAGCCTTGCTTTGGCCCGGAATTTGGTAATAAAAAGCTCGATTTCTTTTTTTCGTTTTTCATCGTTCTGACGTGTTTTTTCATGAACCTCTTCATCGGTTGCCACCTGCAGATAATATTTTGCTGTATCCCCTTGAATCTTTTTTATTTTCAGCCGGTGGATCCCTGCAATATGAGTGACAACTGCGTCCATAAATCCCCGGTCATGGGTGACCAGCAGCACTTCCCTGGGCCAGGTCTTTAAAAAACGGGAGATCCATCGAATCGATGTAATATCCAGGTAGTTGGTCGGTTCATCCAGAATCAGCAGATCAGGTTCAGAGACCAGTACTTTGGCAAGATTGAGCCTGACCTGGAATCCACCGGAAAACAGATTCGGGTCCCTGGTCATATCAGCCTGGGAAAACCCCAATCCAGCCAGAATTTTCTCTGCTTTCCAGGAATGATCTTTTTCATGCACAGATAACCCCAGCATGGCTTCTTCAATCACTGTATTTTTGGAAAATTCGATTTTCTGGGATAAAAATCCAATCCTGTACCCGGTTGGAAATGAAATTTGCCCCTCATCAATATGATCCGTCCCGATAATCAGGTTGAGCAATGTAGTTTTGCCGTGACCGTTCCGGCCGACAAGCCCCACCCGCTCTCCTGAATTTATTCGAAAGCCTGTGGAATCCAGAAGAACCTGACCCCCGAAACTTTTTGATATCATATCAATATTCAACATGGTAAAGATCTTGTATCAAAAAAACATAAAATTATCATGTAAATTATTTATGCCTGGCCTGTTCAAGTTGTGAAATAATATCGTTCATTGAAGAAGATCCTGTGATCATATACTGACCTGATTCATTCCGATACCCCATCAATGCCTGATCCTGTGATACAGAACCGGGTTTAGACGGCTTTCTGGTTGGAACCATGCCCTGTTTTTGAAGTAATGCAGATTCAAAAATTGTGTGATTGGCCATTTCAGCTGAAGGTTTAAATATAATAGTGGGTGGAATCAGATAGTTTTGTTTTTCCAGGTATTCAGTTATATATTTTTCATGGGTGATCATGCCTTCGTTTCTGCCGGTCTGAACAATACTTTCAATCTGTGCAAACCGATTATCACGAATAATGGATTTTACAGACGCAGAGCCCTTAAGAATCGACAATACCGGCACACTGAAGCCCAGTTTTTCCATATACTGCAGTTTCTGGACAAGCAGTACCGATAAAACAGATGATAACTGGGTCCGGACCAGGGTTTGCCCTTCAGGTGGAAAAGAGTTGCAGATTCTGTGCAGGGCATCTTCTGTGTTGGTGGCATGCAAGGATGCAATTACCAGGTGTCCTGCTTCAACTGCATTCAAGGTCAGCCGGATGGTTTCAGGATCTCTTAACCCTTCCACCATAATGACATCCGGATCTTCCCGTAAAACATCCAAAAGCCCCTGCTCAAAGCTTTTCATATGGGTTCCCAGTTCCCGTTGTTCAATATACGATTTATTAGAGTTAAACCGATATTCAATAGGATCTTCAAGGGTGATAATATGACGGCTGGATGTACGGTTGATCTCTGATAAAAATGCTGCAATGGTACTTGTTTTTCCACTTCCGGTGGCACCACAGACCAGGATCAGGCCGGAAGATAATTGAGTATATTCTTTAAGATCAGATATCAGATTTAAATCATGAAAACTGGGAATCCTGCCGGGAAGCAGTCGGATGGCCATGCTTAATCCCCGGGTGGTAAAAAAAATATTAAACCGGATTCTGACATGGCTGATGGATCTTGCAATATCCACAGACATGCGGGTGCGCAGCATTTCAAGTTCGTGTGGGGTCAGTATTTTAAGCGCCAGGTCATCCAGTTGTTCTGCAGAATACTGATCTTTTCGAAATAAAATTTTTCCATTCTTCCGGCACACCACAGGATGTTCACCAGACAGATGAATATCAGTATATCCTTCGTTCACGCCCGCTTTTACAAGATTATAAAACCTGTTCATAAACCGCTCTCCGATTATTTTTGTTTGTCTGTTTTATTTTTATTGTTCTGATGCGGATATTCTGATCCAACAGATTCGGTTTTGGACGATTGATCAGAGCGCTTACCAGATTCTTTTTGAATTGTTTCTTTGGGTAATTCCATCACGACCTTACCGTTTTGATCATAATAAATATATGTGCCGGCAGACACCGCAGGTACGATTAAAAACAAGGCAATAACAATCCATAAGATAATCATGCAACTTGTATTGCTTTTCATTAAAATGATCCTTTCGTTGTGTCCATCATTGAAGGCTGCCAAAACTGCTCTCAGAGTTCTGAGCATCGGTTTTAACACCCAGCTGAACTGCAAAATCAGCAAAGCTGACCAGGCTTTGGGTCCCATAATCACCAATGTCACCATATACATGCAATCCTATTTCACTTCGATCCGACTGGGAACCAAAGCTGTCTCCGTCCGGCGTGGTAAACCGGCTGGCCCGGATCGTAATTCCGTTCATCAAGACCACCTGGTCAGCTGATGGATTGACAATCCAGTATTGTGTGCTTTCAGTGGAAGCAACCGGGTTTGCCGATACCGAGACATTATCCACTAAAGTAAATGAATCAGCCTGTTCACAGGTAATCCCATCCGGTCCGTCAGGACAGGATTTCCAATTGTCCAAATTAAATACCGGCCATTTAATCGAATTGGATAAGGTGCCAAAGGTCGGGTTGTATTCATTTCTGACAGTATTGTTATACACATTGTCTGCTGTCTGATTCGAGGCGGATGCATTGCCGTAATAAACCTGGATATCATTGACCTTGAGCCCTTCCACCTTTTTTTCATGAACCCGGACAATCAGGGAAGACAGATCCCGAACCGATCCATTGGATGCCTTGACCACTTTGCTGTCTGAACTGATATCTTTATAAGCGATCCATCGTCTTTGTTCCGCCCCCCCCTGCACATACTGCTCCCACAGAACCAGCAGCAACCTGTCATTTAACTCGTTTGTGCCATGAAATCCCGGCTTAATGGCATCAGGGATCAGATCATTCACTCCATTTTGACTGGAATCGTACCGGACAAATGAAATACCATATCCTGCATATTTTCCGGCCTGGGGCTGATGCCATCGAAAACAGATGCCGGATGCACCATAGGCCAGACTATCTCCCCATACGGTTTTTGCCTGAATTGTATAGCTTAAAAATTTTTGGGTACTGCTCCACTGGGCAGCCAGTTCATTGTTTTTGGATAAAGGCAGGACAAGCCCGCCAATTTGATTGGCCGGATATCCTAAAAAAACAATGGTACCGTTATTGCCCACAGCATAAATACCGGTCCGGTCACTTCCCCATATGGAATTTAAGGTCTGGGTGGTCACATCTGCAGTAGGAACCAGTTCAAACCCATTTCCCTTGTTGTAAAGAATGGTCCCGTCGTCTCCGATCACATAAAAATCAGTAGCGCTGTTGCCATAGACCCCATTTAAATTTTTGGTTGTGGGCACATCTGCGGCTGAAATTTTTCTCCACTGACCCTGCCAGGTGTCTTCCCACCGGGGTCTTCTCCAGCCGGTTCCTTCATAATCCGGGGCATTACCACTGGTGTTCTGATAAATGGCACCCCCATCTCCCACAGCATATATATTGGAAAATGAGCTGCCCCAGACCCCTCTTAATGGCGTATCCGCTATGATGACAGCTGGTTCATAAAACTCATGCATGATAATACCGTCACCATTGTTGCTGCCGCCAAAAAATTCACCCACCATGATATTCTGATAGGTTTGCCTGCCGGTTGCACCATAATCGGCATTATAGGGATATGTGTGCCTGATTGCCCATAAACTTCGAAAGTTCACATGACCACCAAATTCACTGATATAATAATTGTAATTATCCAAATACTGAGCTGTATTGGCTGAATCCCAGTTATAAGGGTTTGTTCCGGCCTCCCCATATCCGTCAAAATGGCCCCAGCTGGTTCCCCAGGCCGCATATATATCATAGGTTTGACCCTGTGTGGCGTGTATCCAGCCGTCACCCTCATTGATCAGGGTTTCACCATTATCTCCCACAACAAAAATATTATCTGTCTGATCAGGTGAACTCTTGCTGGTCGGCAGCCCCCAGATGGCATTCAGATCTTGAGTGCTGGTACTGATCATGCTGATAAAATCTGTGCCGTCATAATGGACGATGGTGCCATCATCCCCGACAAAATAAATATTATCTGATGCATTGCCCCAGATACCGTTTAAATTTTTGGTTCGTACGGCTTCAGGCAATCGAGCTTTATCAATCAGGTCTGCTGTGTATCCTTTATCGGTTTGCACTTGTGTAAAATTTTGAAATGTCACATAATTGGATGAGGTGAATGAATCCCCAAATTCAGTCACAATTTCATGGGTGGTGATGGTTTTTTTTTGCGACTCAGGAATAGTATTATCCCTGTCAAATTCCCAGTTGTCCAATTGGGTATGACCATCTGTTTCATCGTCAAAATTATCCTGTTTGCCTGTTCCCCCACCGCCCAAATCAAGTGGTGCCGGCGTATCAGACGGCACAAACAGTTCGTCCGTTAAAAACACATTTAGCTCAAGTCCCTTACTGGAAGCCAGATTCCCTGTTCCCATACTGCCAATGCTCTGAACAATGGCCTGTTTTTTAATGACCACCCGGGAAGATGGGGACACGGTAATGGGCAAGGGGCTGTCATCCACGGCTGTGACCCCTGACAAGACCACTGATCCGTGAATCCGTTCTTTGTAACGATAAATACCAATCAGTTCTTTTGCATGACTGAACACTTCAAAAAGTCCGTTCCTGGCCGGAAAAATATCCTCTAAACCCTGGTCAGCATCTGTAAAAACTATAATATTACCACCATTGACAATAGTTTGGGAAGACGGCGGGGCCCAGGCCAGTTGGACACTGACGTTGGGTTCAAGCGTGACTGCCCGGTCAAGCGTAATAGTGAATTGATCTGAGTCATTTCCGATTCCCAGGCTTGTGGATCCACCTGAATAGGCATAAAAATCATTCATGATTTTTACATTGCCTTTGGATGGCAAAACAGCGCCAAACCCGGTTGGAAATTTTCCCAGCACTTTTAATGGCACTGAGGTGGAATTGTTAACATTGCCTGTGGTCACAAACCAGTAAGGAAAAATGGATAACTGAAAAGTACCATCATTGTTTAATAAGGTCACCTGCTCCTGGTGCAATTGCTCCAGGCGGTTAAACTTGGCAGCAAGATCCCCTGCTGCACGGTATTCACCAGCCGCATACCGGATACCGGCCTGGGCCAGATTGCTGGCCTTTAGCTGGATATTGTGCTGGGCCACTTGAAGTGAAGAGGAAGAAAACATCAAGGTGATTCCAATGCCTAAAGAAATGAGCACCAGCATCACCAGAATGGTAATAATGACAGATCCACACTGTGTTGAATGAAAAATTTTTCTCATAATGGATACCCTCTGGTCTGTCCGGGGCTATTGGGCTTTTGGCGCAACGCAGCAGATGAGTCAAAGGACAGGTAATTTGGTTCACTTAATAATATTTGCGCTTCTAAGCTCATGTGGTGGGACCATTCACCATATTGTTATACAATGGATTAATATCAACACTAAATGACCTGGAACCGGTTCCTGTATTCACATCCATCTGGATGGTGATTTTGGACAATCCGGTAATACTGTTGTCCGCCGGTATGACCCAAGCGCTGCCATCCACATTTTCAAAGATCATAACAAAACCTGTTATGTCGTCAATTAATGGTGAACCCGGCCTGTTTATACCGGGTAAACTGTTGCCCTGCAATACCTGGATGGTACTGCCCACAAGCGCTATACCAAAATATTGACCGCCTCTTTTAAACAGGATGGAACTGCTGGAAAATTGAACTATTGCATCAAGATGCTTCATCTCCCGGCTTAAGCGTTCCATGGCAATGTTGGCTTTCTGATAAACCTCATTATTGGTTTGTGCCAGGATAAAGCCTTGAACCCCATAAACCAAAAAAATGGATGCTCCAAGACCGATCATGCCCATAATGACCATGGTGGCAATCAATTCAATCAATGTAAATCCTGCCTGATTTTTATACTTCATGCATAATTTCATTGGATCAGTTTCCTAAAATTGTCACCAGCCTGCTCTGGTTTTTGACAGCCACAATTTTGACATAAATCGTTGCACCACCTGCACTGACTTCATTGACCTGACGATTGGCATCTGGATTTCCAAAATTAATATAATTTCCGCTGACAGCGATACCTGTAAGCCCTGAAATCTTTGATGACAGATCATTGCTCACATAAAACCCGATATCCTGACTGGGATTGTTCTCCAGTTTCCCCCGGTAATCGGCATTAACGATTTCAATGGCCCTTAAGGCTGAATAGTTGTCATCAAGAATCTGCATCGGATCACCACTTCGGGTGAAGCCTACATCTAAAAAGGTCATCATCATCAAACCAGCAATGCTGATCATAACGATGGTGATGATCACTTCGATAAGCGTAAACCCTTTTTGACCTGTATTTTTCATTATTCAACAAATCCGGTTTCAGGAGAAATGGTTATCGTTTTCTGATTTCCGAAATTATCAAACAAATTGATAGTTATATCATTGGATAATTTATTTAAATTCGATGTGGACGATAACGGCGTTAAAAACGTAACAGAAGCCTCTCCAACCCAGAATGGTACGCCCATTTCATCGTATACCAGAGTGAGCTTTGATTGCGACCCTGAGCCGACATTGATTTGATTAATATTCACATTCATCAGACTTAATCGAAGCCTGTTCTGATCGACAATGACCGGGCTTGACTCACTGCCAGGTGGAGCCGTCTGATTTGTAGTCCACGAACAGGCTTGCCCTGCCGGGCAGTTAAACAGCCAATATTCATTCAATGCTGCATCAAATCGTATTCCCCTGACGATTATATCAGACTGCATTGCACTGGATTGTGCATACCGTATATGATTTTTCATAAAAGCTGTTACAGAGGATAAGTCAGTATTATTCGTGGAGAACTGGTTAAAGGCATAAACAGATAAAAAGCCCAATATAACCAAAACAGAAATTAGTTCGATAACGGTAAAACCCTGACAACTATTTGGTTGATAACATTTTAACTGGATATTTATTTTTTGATTCAATAAACGTCTCCTGCCTGTTATCAAAATACTAAGGGTTCACTCAAAAATAAATTACCAATTTTGGAGGTCGAGTCGCCTGGCCTGCAAGGCGTGGAAATGCAGGCATATCGGGAATATGCCGAATTTACACAACGCAGCAGGACAGGATGAATCGGCTTTCAAAATGTAAATT
>JBDRPM010000077.1:0-9201 GCA_043827005.1 Pseudomonadota bacterium
CCTAATGCTTCATATGTGGTTGCCAGATCAGCATGCAGGATGGCGGCGCCAGGATCTTTTTTTAATGCATCATGAATGAACTCAAGCGCCTGCGAATAATTTTGTTGTTTGATGTGGATAGACGCAAGACCATGGACGGCATTGATAAAATTGGGCCGAATATCAAGGGATTTGTTAAAATAGGTTTTGGCCTGTTTGAGCAGGTTCTGGTTATAATATGCCCAGCCCAGATTGGACAACGGTATTTCAGGTGTACCGTATAAAAGGTTTGAGGCCACGGCTTCAAATATTTTGATGGCCATATCCCATTGTTCAAGTTTCATGTAAGCCCCACCCAGATTGTTCTGAGCCTGAACATAGTCAGGTTTTAGATCCAATGCTTGTTTAAAATGATTCTGGGCAAGATCCGGGCGGTCTTTGGCAAGATAAACCAGGCCCAGGCTGTTAAGTATGTATGGATCATCTGGCAGTGCTTTCTGAGCTTCCAGAAGACTTGTTAAGGCTGCTGTGTATCTTCCGTTTCGGTAGTGCTCTTCCCCCACCTGCTGAGTTGCCATGGCAACCTCTTTTTGATTGATTTCCTGTTTACCAGAGCCTGCACAGGAGAATAGAATCAAGCTGATCAGAACAAGACAAAATAGATGTTTCATAGGCCGATAAATTCCTTTATGGGGTTGAAAGGGGGTCAGGAAATTGGGACAAGACCTTGACCTCTTCTTTTTTTAGATACGCCATGGCTGTTGCGCTCAAAGGCTTTTCTGGAATAAATAGTTTGTTTTTTTCTTTTACGGCATACACACCATGAATGGTCTCTACTTTGTCTCCGGTAAAAAAAGAAGGATTGGCCCAGGTGTCATATCCCAGGCTTGAAAATATGAGTTTTGACAGTTCCAAAGAGGTCAGCTTAGGTGTTATGGCAATAATTTCAAACTCTTTTTTTTTCAAAACATCCAGAGCTTTGCCGTATACGTTTCCAAAGTTGATCAACAGATCGGTCTTTTCTTTTCGGATGATTCTGCCAAAAGAGGCCTCCAGTTGAATATTATTAAGGGTAAAGGGAATTTTTGCATCCGGGATATAGTCATACTCGGTTTGTGACAGAAGATCTTTGATTCTTTTTTTATATTCACGGGTCAGATTCGGTTTGGGAGCTGATTGCATCATGGCAGCAGTTTTGAATTTATCAAGGGTTTCAGACATCATCTGGATTTTTAAATCTTTCCAATATTCCTGAACCCGTTTTAGAAGCATCTCATTTTGATTTTCACCAGATATGATCAGAATTTTTGTTCCATCCGCAGTTTCGATAATGGGGGTGCTGGATAAATCAAGTTCCTGATTTGAACCGCTTTCACCGGGAAAATACATTTTCCCCTGGCTGAGCAGGGTGCCGCCAATAAGGGATGTATATTTTTTGAGTTGCAACAGTTTTAAAGCATCCACTTTGGCAGCAATGGCGGGTGATTCAGGCTGTGGTAATTCAGATGCCAAAGGGTCTGGCACATTTTTTTTTGAATCTATTTTGTGGGATTTTCCGGACAAAAAAGACTGGAACCATGGCTGGGACCTGATAGAAGCATCCGGCAAATAGATATCAGCACCCTCGTAAATAATATTGATGTTCTGGATTTTGGGGTTGGCCAGTTGAAAGGCTTTAAGTCCTTCTTCAGACAAGCTGCCGCCTTTTTGTAAAAATTGTTTGTCCATCAGCCTGGAAATGCTTTCACCCCGTTTGATGGTGTGTTTTTTAATATAAGGAGCCATTGCAGTATCTTCCGGCAGAGTTGAAAACTCAATCACAGGAACATCCACATTGTCCGGCGTGCTTAAATCATAATCTTTTTTTTCTACTTTTTTTAAAGGGATTAGGATGGATATGCCCGATCCTATGGCATCGATATTGGAAATACTGGGATTGAGTTCCTTAAAAATCAATAGAAAATATGGAAAATCCTTTTCTGATATTTCCCCTTTTTTTCTGAAAATTTTATACAGCCAGTCCCCTTCTTTGACAGTATAAGGCTCGCACAGAACATCCTCATTTTTATATTTAAAAATGGAGTAGCGCTTGTACGATGTTTTCACCCCTTTGGCACTGACGTATTCTGTGAACGATAACGTGACACACAATGCGATGAATCCAAAGATCAGGGCTGTTTTAAGAAGAAAATGCTTTTTCATAAATTATGAAGATATTTTTAAATCCAACCTCTCTGCTATTTTATCGGAAATATCGTTTACAAAGATTTTAAACTCTTTTTTGTTCAAACGGTTCTCCTGGGATGGGATTTTTTTAAGATCTTCGGGCAGAACCAGTACCGGCAAATTGATTTTATCTGTATCGGAAACAATTTTATAGTCTGGTGGAGTTTTTGAATTAAAATATAAATCCTGGAATTCGGAAAATTTAATGGCATGGGCAGTGGCATCAAGGATTGCTGTTTCTGTTTTGGATACAATGTTTTGTTTGCGTGCCTTAACAAGTCCGGCCAGGCATTCTCCACCCTGGGTACAGGCAATATGACCGTTTGAGTTGGCTGTTAACTGCCAGTCCATAATTGCCTGCTCGGTTACATTGACAAAAAAAACATGTTTTTGTCCGGCCAGAGCGTTGTATTGTTTAGCGATTTCAATGACCCTGGGCATGGAGACCGGATTGCCGATCATTGCGGCCTGGGCAACGCTTGGCTGGGTGTTCACGGGTAAAAAAATGCGTTTGCTTTCATCAGGTTCAAGGTAATACTGATAAACCGGATCAGCATGTTCTGACTGGACCCCGATAATTTTTGGCAGATGGTCGATGATGCCGGCAATATAAAATTTGATGAACCCATTCATAATTGCTGAAATATTTCCGGCATTGCCAATGGGAATCACCACAACCTTATCACTCATATCCCATTCAAAGTCCTGAGCAACTTCATAGGAATAGGATTCTTGTCCCAGAATCCGCCAGGCATTTTTAGAGTTTAAAAGTACGACCGAATACTGGCTGGACAGGTTCTCCACAATTTTCATGCAGTCATCAAATACGCCGGGGACTTCAAACACCCGGGCACCACTGCCCAGGGGCTGAGACAATTGCTGGGACGTCACTTTTTTGTGCGGCAGAAGAACAGCAGATTTGATTAACGGATCCAGATAGGATGCATAGAGCGCAGCAGCGGCCGAGGTATCTCCTGTGGAAGCACAGATGGCAATGACATCGGAAACAAGATTCTGATCAATCAGGTATTTGATGCTGGATATGGCACTGGCCATGCCGCGGTCTTTAAAAGAGGCACTGGGATTCTGGCCGTCATTTTTGTAGAAAAATTTAAGGCCAACATTTTCTTTTAGATTATCATTGGCTTCAACGACCGGGGTATGGCCTTCGCCCAGATAAACAATGGATTCCAAAGGGATACAGGACCCGATAAATTCGTGATACCGGTAAATTCCTTTGAGTGCAGGGATTTTCAACATTTTTCGAAAATCAAATATCTTCTGCCAGGTTTTCCCGGGAATCTGTTTTAAATCATCAGCCTTCCGGTCATGGATCAGCAGAACCTGGTTGCATTCAGGGCAGACATACAACAGTTTTTCGATTGAATATTCAGCAGCGCAGCCCAGGCATCTGTAAAACAGCTCACCTTTAACCTTGGGAATGATATGGGGTTTGATATCATCCGGGAAATAATCAAGATTCATGTCGGATCTCCTTTTGCCCGCCCATATAGGGGATTAAAATCTCAGGGATCAAAACAGATCCATCGGGTTGCTGGTAGTTTTCTAAAATAGCAGCAAAGGTTCTGCCCACTGCCAGGCCGGAGCCGTTCAGGGTATGGACAAAGTCAGGTTTTTTGGTGTCGTTCCTTCGGAATCGGATATTGGCCCGCCTGGCCTGGAAATCCAGGCAGTTGGAGCATGAAGAAATTTCTCGATACAACCCTTTACCGTCATCCTGGCCTGGCATCCAGACTTCAATATCATAGGTTTTGGTGGCAGAAAAACCTAAGTCTCCAGTGCACAGGGTTACCACCCGATAGGGCAGTTTCAGGAGCTGAAGGATTTTTTCAGCATTGGCCAGCAAAGAATCCAATTCATCAAATGAGGTTTCAGGAGTGGTCAGTTTTACCAGTTCCACTTTGTTGAACTGATGCTGGCGAATCAGTCCTTTGGTGTCGCGGCCATAGGATCCGGCTTCAGATCTAAAGCAGGGGGTATAAGCGGTAAATTTGCACGGCAGCATGGATTCATCTATGATTTCATTGGCATAGATATTGGTCATGGGAACTTCTGAGGTAGGGATCAGGTAGTAATCCAGACCCTGAAGCTTAAACAGGTCTTCCTCAAACTTGGGCAATTGGCCGGTTCCGGTCATGGTGGCTTTATTGACAATAAACGGCGGCAGGGTCTCTGTATACCCGTGGTCGGTAATGTGGGTGTCCAGCATGAAATTGATCAAAGCCCGTTCAAGCCTGGCACCATTGCCAAGATAGAGCGGAAATCTTGCCCCGGTCAATTTGGCGGCACGGGTTAAATCAAGAATTTTTAAGTCTTCTCCGATATCCCAGTGGGCTTTGGCCGTAAAATTGAAAATTTTGGGTTTTCCATGGGTTTTTTCAAGGCGATTTTCCGTGTCGTCCTTTCCCTCCGGGACATCTTCATGGGGAAGATTGGGAATGGAGATTAAAAAGTTGTAGATCTCCTCCTGGACCGCTGTAAGGTCTTTGTCCAGTTCTTTGATGGAATCGGAAACTTCTCTCATCTCTTTAATGAATGCGTCTGCGTTTGAGCCTGATTTTTTTATGGTTGCTATATCATCAGAAACTACATTTCTCTTATGTCGCAAGGCTTCAATGTCCAAAAGTAGTTTTTTCCGTTTTTCATCATTGTCTAAAAGAGAGGTAAAATCAATTTTTGCCCGTCTTTTTGCCATCCCTTTTTTGACTAGTTCAAGATTGGTTTTTATATATTTCAAATCCAGCATTTTTAGTATTAAATTCCCTCTTTGTGATAGCTTAAATTCTTCATTTACAAGATTCTTCAACAATTATAACCTGATATCACGCAGGGTGTAAACAGTCAATGATTATTGCAGGTTGACAATTGCCCATATCTGTATAATATTTGCTGAAAACATTTTTGTGATAAAGGGAAAATATGGGTATGGAAGATAAAAAAAGTGGAGGGGGAAATCACCTGTCTATAGTTGCAGATCGATTGGCTGCCCTCAGCGCTGAAGAATTGGCTGGAAAATATAAAAAGATTGAGCACAAGCTGTTTGAATTTGCCAATTTTATGGAAGCCCAGCTTGCATTTTTATATACGCCTGTGAGCAATACGATACCAACTGAAAGCATTATCAAAAAAGCATTACAGATCGAAAAGGGGTTGGCCCTTCCCGTGTTTACAGATGCAAAAAATGCCATCAACCTGTATAAAATAAGCAATTATAATAAAGATCTTGTTTTAAATGCCAATGATATATTAGAGCCCAATATTGAACGGTGCAAAAAAATATCCCTGGAAGATGTGGACATTGCCATTATTCCCGGGCTTGCCTTTGATGATAAAGGAGGTCGAATCGGTTTTGGAAATAATTTTTATACCAAGATGATTACAAAACTTCCTGAGACGTGCCGAAAAGTATCCCTGGCCTATGAAGAACAGATCGTGGATCAGATTCAGATGGAATCCAGAAAATATACTGTGGATATTATTATTACGGATAAACGGGTTATTTATAAAATTTGATCCGGGAAGAATAAAACCAGATCAGGTAAAATAGATACAAATAGGGGCGGGTGTTGAGGCAGATTGCAGCACTCGCCCTTTATGTATTCGTATCAATGTTGATGGCGGCTGCAAATTTTTTTAAATCAATGGTTTTGCCCATCACGATGACCGTATCCTGGGGTTCAATCAGTGTTTCAAAATGAGGGTTGAACAGCATTTCTCCCGATGCTTTTTTGATGGAAATAATGATCAGGTTGAAGTCCTGCCGGATACCTGAGTCTTTCAGGGCGACATTGGTATACCGTGAACTTCTGGGAACATAGATTTCATCAATCTGAATGCCTTCTGTTTTTCTGGACAAGGCCACATCAAGAAAATTCGAAACACTGGGTCTTAACAGTTTTAATCCCATGGAGATCGCTCCTGTGTCATAGGGGGATTCCACCATGTTGGCACCCGCCACCATGAGTTTGTTCCGAACGCCCGGTTCGCTGGCCCGGGCCATGATAAAGATATCCGGATTGAGTTGCCGTGCTGTTAACACAAGAAAGACATTGGCGGTGTCGGTTCCCAGGGCAGCCACCAGAAAAGATGCGTTCTTGATCCCCGCCTTGAGCAGCAGATCTTCATCTGAAGCATCCCCATGGCAATATTGCATTTTATCTTTTTCCAGAACCGGGACAAGCGTGTCGCTTTCTTCAATGATGACAATATCGCTGGTTTCCTCTTTTATCAACTGGCAGAGTACCCTGCCGATGCGACCATAGCCGCAGACAATGTAATGGTTTCTTAATTTGCTGATTTTTTTGTCCAACCGTTTTCTCCCCAATATGGATTGTATTTCCCCTTCAACAATAAACTGGATGATCACACCGGCAATATAAAGAAAATAACCAACGCCGGCAAAGATCAGGACAATGGTAAAGATCCTTCCCCCGTTGCTGAGTTCATGAACCTCTAAAAATCCAACTGTGCTCAAGGTGATCGCAGTCATATAGGATGCATCTATTATATTCCAGCCTTCAATTGTCATATAACCGGTAACACCAATAGAAAAGATAATCCATGAAATAAGAATGGTCCAGGTGATTTGTTGAAGTCTGCTCATGGGATATCAATACTGATCTTATGGATAAAAATCAAGACAAGAATCATGGCTTTGATAACCTGTGTGTCGTGTATCCTGCCTTTTTAAAACCATTGCTATCTTCTTGACGGGAATCATGGTTGCTGGTATGAAAGGGTGCATGAAAAATGAATCTAAAAAATATGGAAACCTGCGCCGGGAAATGGTTGAAAAGCAGATCATTGCAAGGGGGGTCAGTGACCCTATGGTTCTGGATGCCATGAACAAGGTTCCCCGGCATCTGTTCGTCAGTGAAGCCCTTGTGGACAGTGCATATGGTGATTTTCCCCTGCCCATTGGTGAAGGCCAGACCATTTCCCAGCCTTATATTATTGCGGAAATGACCCAGTGCCTTGAACTCAAAGGCCATGAAAGGGTTCTTGAAATCGGAACCGGGTCAGGGTACCAGGCGGCTGTGTTGTCACAGATTGTGTATAAGGTCTATACCATTGAAAGAAACAATGTTCTGTTTTTACAGACCCGTAAACTGTTTGATAAATTAAAATATCATAACATTGTGACCCGTTACTCCGACGGAACCCAGGGGTGGAAGGCTGAAGGACCGTTTGATGCCATTATTGTCACGGCTGGCGGTCAACAGATTCCGCCTCCCCTGATTGATCAACTGGCTATGGGGGGGCGGCTGGTCATCCCCGTGGGGGGGGCCATGTCTCAGGAGTTGATCAAACTTGAGAAAACCCAAAGTGGTATTAAAACATATAACCTTGGCGGCTGCCGGTTTGTAAAGCTGATTGGCCAGCATGGCTGGGATGGATGATAACACCGGTGAAACCTTCGATTATAAAAGAACTGTTGATCGGTTATTGTCTGGGAACTGCCAATATTATTCCCGGTGTTTCCGGCGGCACTTTCTTATTGATATTCAATATCTATGAACGGGTGTTTTCGATCCTTGGCAATATCAATAAAACCAATATCATTGAGATTTTATCACTGATGTCCGCCCTTGTGTTCAAGCCCGGTCGGGCTGCCACGATAAGGGGAATCGCCTTATTTTTAGACAAAACTGATTTTGTTTATCTTTTAAAGCTGGTAATCGGTTCAGTGGTGGCGATTGTCAGTCTGTCAAGTGTGATGAAATATCTGATTGTGTATCATTTTTCTAAAACCTATGCGCTTTTTTTCGGACTGATTCTGGTCTCGATCCTCATTCCGGTTAAAATGCTGAATCAGCGCAGGCTGCACCACCTGCTCTTTTTATTTTTAGGAATTGCGGCCACTGTTTATGTGTCCTGGGCAGTCAACCCCTATGATAAAATTGAGAAAAAATCATCCCTGAATCAGGCGCTTTATCAGCAGGGCCATGGCCTTGAAAAAAAAAATCAGACAGATCAGGCTTTTTCGTTTGTTGGGAAATACAGCCTGGATGAGTATGTTTATGCGATTGTGTGCGGGGCTGTTTCAGTTTCAGCCATGGTTCTGCCAGGCATCAGCGGATCATTGGTTCTTATTTTGATGGGTGAGTATTTTGAAGTGGTTTCAGCCATCGCAGGTTTGAAGACCTTAAACCTGGATAATATGGCCTTTTTATGTTGTTTTGCTGTTGGCATCGTCTTTGGTGGCCTGCTCTTTGCAAGACTGGTCAGTGCGGTTTTAAAACGATATTACAATAGTACCATGGCCTTTTTGATCGGTCTTATGGCTGGCAGTTTATATGCCCTGTGGCCGTTCAAGAAAACCATGGTCATGGCCCGGCAATATATAAAAGAAGATGGAATGATCAAAATCCTTGAAAATGTAAGGATCTATACAAATATCAATGAACTTCCGGTTCCGGGGTCAGATCTTTACCTTTCGCTGCTCGCCTGCCTGCTTGGTGGTCTGATTATGGTTTTCTTTGTTAAAAAAGAGATGCAGGAATAACAATCGGGTGCTACAAAATATCTGAGAACTCTGATGGAGCTGGACATTCTTGAAAGGATCACCCCTGTCACAGAAACCAACCCGGAAAAGAGCAAAAACGGCCTGTATATCATCAAAGATAATTTTATCCGATTCTGGTTTAGATTTGTCTATCCCTACAGAAATTGTCTTGAAATGGAAAATATAGACTTTGTCACCCAGAAAATCAGACACAATTGAAAGAAAAATCAGAAAAAATACTCTGCAAAAAAGCGATTTTAAAATACTATGCCCTCTTCAGTCGGTCCGGATTCACACAGGAACTCATTGAACTGGCAAAGAAGGAAAAGATGTTCACTTTATAACATTTTAACGGATGACCCTGCCTGCCCTTTTTCTTGAGCATTTTTACATGTGACCTTCAGGTTAACACCGCATTTGGAGACGGTTTTCTGTTTTCTATAACTGCCATGTGGCAGATCTGGTTATTG
>JBDRPM010000078.1:0-17189 GCA_043827005.1 Pseudomonadota bacterium
TTACCAATTTTGGGAGTCGAGTCGCCTGGCCTGCAAGGCGTGGAAATGCAGGCATATCGGGAATATGCCGAATTTACACAACGCAGCAGGACAGGATGAATCGGCTTTCAAAATGTAAATTTATTTTTGAGTGGGCCCTTAGCGCATCTGTCTTTCTATCAATTCTTGCCGGAAAGAGATTTAACACCAATGGTTTCAATCAAACGGTTGATGTCAGTGGTCTTAAGGTTCATCCCGCCTTCTGAAACCGGCAGCAGTATAATGTGCTTTCCCTGGAGTGCCTCGGCAATCTTTAATTTTACAATGGCTTCTCCGCCAGAACCAGCCAGGGCTGTATTCATCTCCTGAATCCCTCTGGCTTCTGCAATACCTTCTGCATGGATCGCCTGGGCCAGCAGCTCCTGCTGTTCCCGGTAAACATCAGCTTCAATTTTTGCTTTAAGGTATTGACCATCGGCATTGGCCACCATTTTGTTGACCTCACCCTTTGCTTCTTCAAGTTTTCGCTTGTATTCTTCCAAAGCTGCATGCTGAGCAGATCTGTTTTTTTCCACCTGCTGATCTGCCACCTTTTTATCCTCAATGGCTTTGGTGTATTCAGCATTAAACCGGTAATCATTGGTCAGCACCTTTTCCACAATCACCCCCATGGGACCTAAGATTTCCTGGAGCGCTTCCTTGGCTTTTTTCGACTGGGCTTCCCGGGCTTCAGCCACATAAAACGCCTCGGTTTTAAGTTCTCCGAAAATATCCCTTGGTTTGCTTCGGGCCACGGTTCGAACAATTTTATCCCGCAACATGACGTCATTTTGAGCCACATATTGAAGAATATAAGGTGCCCGATTCACATCAATGCGATAGGCAATGATGACATCCAGACTGATATCATTCCCATCAGTGGTTTTAAACAATAGATCATCTTTTGTTCTCCGGTCGCCTCGAAGTTTTGAAAATGTCATTTCCAGATTCTGAAGCTTGGTGTCAAACACATGCCAGTCATTGATATAAGGCATAAAAAAATAGGTGGCGCCAGGCGTATAAATCCGTTCTTCAACCCCTTTGTGCCCTGTAAACGAAAATTTTCGGGTCCGGACACCCACTTCGGTTTCTCCGGTGGTATGGGGAACACAGCCACTCACAGACAAAAGGGCCATGATCAGAACAAGTAAAAAAGCAAATGGTTTCATTATTTTCCTCCCTGGCGGACATCGAATAATTTCAAAGCATTGTCCAGGTTCAACGGGTTCACCCCATTGGGCCCGTCACTGGGCAGAATCACCACATCCAGACTTTTATAAATATCAGCCATTTTCAAGGCCACCATGCGCTCGGATCCGACTCCCTTGAGTGCGTCATTTCTCAGGCGGACTTTTTCAGCTTCAGCCAGCTTGACCTGAAGATCAGCTTGTGCTTTTATTTTTCTGACATACAGATCTTTTTCAGCAATTTTGCGGGTCACATAGGCCTTGCCCTTTTCCATTTCAACAGCAGCAATCACAAGTCCTTCCTGAACAATTTTTTTTAACTCAGCCTCTTCTTTGGCTGCTCGTGCTGCAGCCTGGTTGGTAAACACCATCTGGTCCTGTAATTTTTTTTCCTCAATATTTTTCTGGATTTCCGGGCTGTATTTAAAGTATCGCACCAGCACCTGATCCACTTCAATCCCCTTTGAATTTAACTCAGCATTCAGTCTTTGCTTGGCTTCTTCAGCTTTTGCAACCCGCAAAGGGCTGTTGTAAAACTCTTCAGTGGTCAGTTTACCCAGAGTTTCTTTTAAAGCAGGCTCAGCTTTGGGGATAATACCATTGTCTTCAAACAGGGTGCCCGGGCCAATGGTTGTAAAAACAAGGTAAGGATCTTTAATATGATACAGCATGGACACATCCACATCCACAAAAAATCCATCCGAGGTCTGAATATGAGCTGCGCGATCTTTGCGCGCACCAGATGATGCTGTATCCGGAAAATTGGTCAACTCCAGAACCTGGATACCCTTGGGAAGTTTGTAAATCTGCTGAAACCCGAAGGGCATGATAAATGTCAGGCCTGCATCATAAATCTCTTTTTGAACCCCCCGGGTCATGCCGATCCGGTTAACCTTGATCCCGTATTCATCAGGCTCCACATAAACAGAAAAAAGGTTGTAGGCAAGCACCACAACCAAAAGAACCACAATCAAAATATTCACACCTCCCGATATTTTGATCTTTGGAATCTTAACCCCCTTATTCAATTTACGCTTAAACTCCGTAATGTTATCCATCTGATCGTCAGGCATGGTTTCCATCTCCTTTGATATGGCAATATTTTTTTTGATTTAAAGATACGTCAATCTTCATAAAGATTTAAATAAGAAGCAGCTGCTTGTCAACAAATTGATTACTTTATTCAATTCCCGGTCTATCCCGGATATTTCGGGATAGGAAGGAATCGTTTTTTAAAACCAGGCACATAATGATCGGAAAAGATGATTAAAGCGGCAACCTTGCTGCCTTGAACATGACATCGTATGATTTTTGCAATGATGGGGTAACCATTATTAAGAAGGAGACTGAAGCATAGGGACCCCGGACCAAATAAAAAGATTGAGTGGGGTGCCCCATCCTCCCCCGAATTATTGATTCTTAAGCCACATTGGTAAATGATTTTCTGGGTGCAGGCTGTCCTTTAAGAAGGCCCTCGGTGCTCAGGTCTTCATCAAGGTCTGGCCAGTGAATACCAAAACTACCGCCACAGATTTCCCAGTTGTTCAATTGTTCACGGGTCGCATGAAGCAAACTGGGATACCATGCCAGGGGAACCGTTATGGTACGACCATCTTTTAAATCAACACTTAATGTATCTTCGGCAAAATGAACGGTTTTGACACTTTCACCAGGTTTAATATCAGAAATATTCATTCCATGCCTCCAAAATCTTTTAAGTATGTTCAATAACTAAAGCCCTGGCATTATAAATTGAGGAGTAAGGCACTAAGAATATCATGAATAAAAGTCTCATTTGAAAAAAATCAGCCACAACCATAAGAGAACCGATGTTCTAATTCTTTCAGGTCTTTTTGGTTTACTCCGATTGCCTGGAAATGATCAGGCCATTTGCTAACAATACTTTGCATTTTCGATACGATAGACTCAGCCTCTTTTGTCGACAACCCAAACGGCCCGACATTACTTAAGGCATTTTTTATTGAGGCTGTATTGCCTTGTTCCCCTATTTTTAAAGCCAGGTTGTAATCATTAAATCGAAAGCGGCATGGCACAATATCATATGCCGGTGTTAGCTTAATCTTGTTTCGAAAAATAAAAAATGCATGATTCCGTGGGTGATCGTCTGTATTGACACATAAAACATTAAAGATCATCCGCCGGAATATTTGTTCGCCAACATCAGCATCGCCATAGCGCCGGGCGGCACTGGCAAGGTCCTGGTAGCTTCCCCACGACTGATCCTCAAAAAGATCGCCTATGGTAAATGCTGATGCAAAATGCAATGGATTCCCAGCCTCATCTTTATCAAATCGTTTGACCAATAAGATATCAATGCCGTCTTGTTTAATTATTTGCGTTTCAGGCACAATTATTCCGCATTTTCCAGCAAGCGTCAAACACCCATGCTCGATCAATGGTTCATTCCAGACATCGCCTCGTTTAGGAAATTTGCCTATCCAGTCTGTACCGTTATAAGAAACAAGTGCTTTGGGGCGAGCTCCCCCAGCAGGGCTTAAACTTATAGCCAAAGCTTCTTTAAGTACCTGGTTATGACTTAGCATTTCCCTAAAGCTATCAAGATCTTCATCGTCGATTTCATCAACCAGACGGACATATTTTGCAATCTCTTTCAGGTTTTTTATTGTTTTTTTAAATGTATCATCTTTATACCAATCTGCTAAAGATTCAGGACCAGACCGGGCATCGCTCCCAAAAGCCAAAGCACCTATTCTATATTGGGGACTCATGGCGGTTAAGATTTCAAATTCTGTCATTGCATCGGCTTTAACACCTGACATGATAGAAAGGACTCTGCGACCCCACTTATCAGGGGCCGCATCTTTGAATATATTAAATATGGATTGATTTTCAGGTGTTTTAAAAACAATCTGCGCTAACGGAAGCCTTACAGGATCAATGGGCAAGGCATTAAAACGCAGAAGATATTTTTTACCATATTGAAACGTGCTATATTTTTCCAAAGGGAAATGATTAAGCGTGCCTGCAGGGACATAACCATCCCCAGAGAGAAAAATATAAACAATTGCTTTTTGATTAAAAGTCATGTTCATCCTCAGTTTTCATATGAATACGATTTTTCATTGAAGCTTTGGCAAAAGACAACCCTACCTGGTCTTGATCAGGATGTGCAAGGTTATCCATATTTTCGTCCAGTTGTAAAACCCACAAGACAGTGGCGACCAGGGCCATGGATACGCCAGGGTCCCCTTTTTCCAATCTTCTGATTGTATTTCTGTTCACCATTGCCAGACGAGACAGGTATTCCTGGCTGAAACCACGACGTTTGCGGGCTATTTCAATATTTTTACCCAAAGTTTCAAGCCGTTGTTTAATCATTGGCGGCAAAGCGTTAACTATTTTTTTATTTTTACTCATGCACTATAAATATAACATTAAACATATTAATGCAAGTTTTATGGTGCATTATGCTCACTGGACAAAAAAAATGGTTTTGACAGACCGTCAAAACCAATAGTTGCTGTGGCGCGCCCGGAGCGATTCGAACGCCCGACCCTCTGATTCGTAGTCAGATACTCTATCCAGCTGAGCTACGGGCGCACATTAACAACGACGCTTATATAGCAGGCTTTGCCGCATAATTCAAGATTTTTTACCTCCAGGCGCTTAATTAATTTGATTTTCAGGCAAAAGATTTATATAAGTGTAGGTCGGATTATGAATGATGAATATTACATGGAGTTTGCCATCAAAGAGGCTTTAAAAGCTGCTGACATAGATGAAGTTCCTGTCGGTGCTGTCATTGTGGATAAGAACAATATTATTATCGGAACCGGTTTTAACCGTCCCATATCATCGAATGACCCCACAAGCCATGCTGAAATCAATGCCATACGCATGGCATCAAAGGCATCAAACAATTACAGGCTGGTTGATACCACTTTATATGTCACCATTGAGCCTTGCATCATGTGCATGGGTGCCATTATCCATGCCAGGATCAAACGGGTTGTGTTTGGCGCAACCGACCCCAGATGGGGAGCTGCACATTCATTATATCAGATGGCAGATGACAATCGATTAAACCATCATCCTGAAATTATATCAGGCATATGTGAAGCCCAAACAAGACAAATCTTAAAAGATTTTTTTATCAATAAAAGGAGTAACTAGTGGGAAATACAGTCATTGTCGGGACCCAGTGGGGAGACGAAGGAAAAGGTAAAATTGTTGATTTATTAAGTGAACATGCAGACTATGTTGTCCGATTCCAGGGCGGCAATAATGCCGGCCACACCATGGTTGTCAACGGCAGGGAAATTATAAGCCACCTGATCCCTTCCGGTATTATCCAGCAGAAAAAATGCTTTATCGGCAATGGTGTGGTGGTGGATCCCTTTGTTCTGCTTGAAGAGATCGACTACCTGATATCCAATGGAATCGATACCTCCCCGGATATGTTGAAAATCAGTGACCGGGCCCATATCATTATGCCCTACCACTGCGTGATCGACAGTGCCGGAGAAACTCAAAAAGGAGACAAGAAAATCGGCACCACCGGGCGTGGAATCGGTCCATGCTATGAGGACAAAGCTTCCCGGCGGGGTATCCGGTTTTGCGACCTCCTGGATTTTGATCTTTTCAAAGAAAAAGTCCGAATTGTTTTAGAAGAAAAAAACTTTTATCTTGAACACTATTTTAAAATCAACCCCATTGACCCGGAAGCTGTTATCGCACAGTTTGAGGCAATTAAAGGCCGCTTGATTCCCTATATTGCCGATGTTTCCGCAATCCTTGGCAAGGGTATCAAACTCAGGAAAACCATACTTTTTGAAGGGGCCCAGGGAACTCATCTGGATATTGAACACGGGACTTACCCCTTTGTCACCTCTTCTTCTGTTGTTTCCGGGAATGCTGCCAATGGTTCTGGTATCGGCCCTAAAAACCTTGATGAAATCATCGGGATTGCCAAAGCCTATACCACCCGTGTAGGTTCCGGCCCCTTTCCCACAGAACTTCTGGATGATATCGGCGACACACTCCAGAGAACCGGTTCAGAATTTGGTGCCACAACCGGCAGAAAAAGACGGTGCGGCTGGATAGATATGGTGATTCTTAAAAATGCGGCCCGCCTGAACAGCCTGACCGGAATTGCCATGACCAAGCTGGATGTTCTGGATGATCTGGATGAAATTAAAATCTGTGTCGGGTATACCCACAATGGAGTTCAGATTACTGATTTCCCGGCAGACCTGAAAGTTTTGGAAAATTGCACCCCTGTCTATGAAAGCCATCCAGGCTGGAAACAAAACATTTCAGGCCTGACAGATTTCAATGACTTGCCTGAAAATGCAAAAAAATATATTGCCAGGGTTGAAGAACTGTGTGAGGTTCCCATCAAAATCATTTCAGTGGGACCGGGAAGAGAGGCAACTATTATTAAAGAGAACATTTTCGAATAGACATTTGTTGCTTTTTTGTGTATAAGTTCTTTTTGCAGTCGGGATGTGGCTCAGTCTGGTAGAGCACAGCGTTCGGGACGCTGGGGTCGGAAGTTCGAATCTTCTCATCCCGACCAGCACCAATAAAGAGTTTCCAGCTTTTCAGCAAGGCAGTTAAATTTCCTTTCATTTCAGGTTTTCAATTTTTTTGATTTAAAAGACCGTCATAAGTACCGACAAAATCTATTCTGGCCCATGCTAACAATCTCTACTTCACAAGACGTTAAAAAAACATATGGGTAACAATTTTGTAAATAGAATAAGGTTCCTTTTTTGATTAACCAAAGTTCGGAACAACTTTTTTTAAAAAACTGCGTAAATCGAAGTAATTTTTTTTTGCAACTACTCTATTTATAAAGTCTTTTTAAGACTTGATAAACTAATATACTTTTAAAACATCGAAGAATTCAGAATATACAAAATAAAGCTTGACAGGCAAAAATAAATAAATTAAATAATTATAAACTTGTCAGACAAGTAGACATCTGAACAGTAGATGTCCGAACACAATGTAATTTTTTAACCGTGCACTGGAGACCTTCAAATGAAGCCCATCAAAAAAGTCAGACTCTCAGAAAGTGTTATTCAAGCAATCAAAGAAATGATCATCGAAGACAAATTTCAGCCAGGTGATAGATTCTATTCTGAAAATGAGTTGACTAAAAAATTAGAGGTTAGCCGGGCATCCATAAGGGAAGCAATCAGGATACTCGAAGTAACTGGTCAGTTAAGCGTGAAGCAAGGGAAAGGTGTTTTTATCCTGAACACGAATGCCAATAACTTTCAGCCTTTTGTTAACTGGCTTAAAACCAATGAACAGGCAATCTTAGAACATTTTGAAGTCCGCCTGATTATTGAGCCCAAGGTTGCTGCTGTTGCTGCAAAAAAAGCAGATGTCGATGATATTCAAAAAATGGAGGACGCCTGTTTCGAATTCGAAGCTCATGTTGAAAAGAACAATACAGCAGATATTATAAGATGTGACCGGAATTTCCACAGACGATTGGCACAGGCAACCAAAAACTTAACATTGTCTGTTTTAATGAAATCCATGACCATTTCCCTGCCAGATGGCTGGATATCCAGTTTGCATACACCAGGACGAATAAAAAAAACTATCCAGGAGCATAGAATCATTTTCGAAGCTGTAAAAGATCGGAAAGAAGATGTTGCTGAGCGTGCGATGGCATATCATCTTGAAAGGGCTCTTCACGACATACGATTACATATGAATGGGAAGCTATAATTTTTGATACTGATTTGGAGGTAATATGACATTAAAAATTACGACATTAATTGAGAACCAGCCAGGAGAACATAAGGCCTTAATACATGAACACGGCTTAAGCTTATATATTGAAAAAGATGACTGTCGTATCCTTTTTGACACAGGCCAGTCAACAGCTTTTCTCCATAATGCCAGGCAAATGAAAATCGATCTGGGGCGACTTGATTATGTTGTGTTGAGCCATGGCCACTATGATCATTCCGGTGGTTTCACCGGCTTAACAAAGATAAACAAAAAATTTGAGCTGTATACCGGGGTTGGTTTTTTTGATGAAAAATTCGGGTATAATGGCCATACGCCTGAGTATCTGGGCAATAATTTTCACGAAAATTTTTTAACAGACAATGGCATAAAACACCATTTTGTAAACCAGCAGGTATTGGAAATATATCCCGGCATATTTATCATATCCAATTTTATTCGAAATCATGAGGATGAAACTGTTAACCCACGATTCAAAATTTTCAAGGATAACACTTTTTATCCGGATCAGTTTGAAGATGAGATCATGCTGGTAATCGATACGCCAAAAGGGCTTGCGGTCCTTTTGGGATGTTCCCATCCAGGCATGAAGAATATGCTTGATACCGCAGAAAAACTTTTAAAAAAACCGATTTATGCAGTGGTTGGCGGAACCCATCTTGTGGAAGCCGATGAGACCAGCCTTGATTTGTCAATTGCGTATTTGGAAAAGGATACCATACAAGTTATTGGTGTGTCCCATTGCACGGGTCAGACCGCAATGGATCGGTTGTCCCATACCAATGACAGATATTCATGCAATCGAACAGGCAGTTTCATGTTGATATAGTTTTTCTTTTATCGTGGTGCTGAAACGCCACCAAACAAAGGTTAATGGTGATCCAGCACATTAATTATTATATGGAGGGTAAGGATATGCGTACCAACAAAAAACATTTTGGAATTTTGGTGATTATGACTATTGCTGCAGCCATGTTTATGCTGCTACCTGTTACAAGTTTTGCCGGGGAAAAAACAGTATGGAAATCATCCGGCCACGGCCCGGCGTCTGATCCGTCACAA
Organism: Pseudomonadota bacterium; assembly: GCA_043827005.1. Taxonomy (GTDB): domain Bacteria; phylum Desulfobacterota; class Desulfobacteria; order Desulfobacterales; family Desulfobacteraceae; genus Desulfobacula. Next base: position 9,021 of record JBDRPM010000078.1, read on the forward strand.
ATATATCATGACAAACTATGTAATGCTATTACTGAAGCAACAGCCGGACGTTTAACGATAAAACCATTTGTCGGCGGCTCAATCGTCCCGGCTTACAAAGAACTTGATGCTGTTGATCAGGGTGTTCTTGACATGGCCTATACCTGCCCCATGTACAACCTTGACAAATGGCCGGCTGCAGGTTTAATAAGTGCCCGGCCTGGCGGACTACCCGGTGAAGCTTTAAGAACATGGTTTAACTTTGGCGGTGGCGCAGAGCTACTCAATAAAATGATGAAAGATTATAATGTAATAACCTTTCCTGGTGCATTATCGCCTTTACCGGAAGAAGTTTTTTTTCATTCCAAGGTCAAGCTTAACTCCCTGGCAGACCTCAAAGGTTTAAAAGCCCGTTGTATGGGAGATGGCGGTGCGATCCTTAAACGCCTGGGCGCTGCAACCGTTATCATTCCTGGCGGACAACTTTATGAAGCCATGCAAAGAGGAACGATCGATGCATTTGAATATTCAACCCTGGCTTCTAATTGGAATATGCATTTTAATGAAGTTGCGCCTTATGTCTACCTTTCTTCCAGCCGTGCGCCAAGTGATCCCCAGGTGTTCTTTTTTAACAAAACTGCATGGTCCAAACTACCGGCTGACATCAAAATTATTGTTACAGCTCTTGTGGACAAATATACCCAGGCACAACATGAATACCTTGTGGCAGAGTCTATGAAAGCAATTGACAAATTTAAGGCTGCAGGAAACGAAGTGTTTAAAGTATCCAATGACATAGACGTAGCACTGCTTGCTGAGGCAGATCAATTTTATGAAGAAAAATCTAAATCAGAAGCACCGATCTTTGGTGAAATCTATAACTCCATGAAAAGCTTTGGTAAAGCCTATTCAATGATGAAATAGAGGAAATATGAGGAGAAAAGCATGACCATTTTATCAAAAGCACTTAAATTTGTTGACTGGCTTAGCGAAACATCAGGATCAATAGGCAAATGGTTTGCTCTTCTCCTGGTTCTGGCAGGGGCTTATGAAGCGATTTCAAGACATTTTTTCAACGCCCCTACCATCTGGGCCTATGACACCATGTGCATGGCAGGTGGTATGATTTATTTGCTGGGTGCCTCCTATGACCATCTTCATGATGCCCATACCCGAGTGGACCTGATATACGGAAGACTCACCCCCAAAAAAAAGGCGATGATAGATATTGTATGTGCGTTATTTCTATTTTTCCCTTTGATGTTTTTTATGTTTAAACTGGCCGTGGTATGGGCAATAAAAGCCTGGAAAATCAATGAACTCATGTTTACCAGCTTCTGGTATCCCCCTGCTGCTCCATACAGAACTGTTTTTGCCATTGGACTTTTTCTTTTGATTCTCCAGGGAACGGCAAAATTGATACGTGATGTGTACTTTGTAATAAGAGGTGAACAAATTGTTTGAGCTAAGCCCTGAATTAGTCGCTTTCCTGATGTTTGGTGGTGTATTCGGCCTTGTTCTGACCGGGTTTCCCATTGCATTTGTTATCGGCAGTGTTGCCTTTCTTGTTGGTCTCCTGATTTTTGGACCCACGACTACCTTTCACATTCTTTACAGTCGATTTTATGACCTGACATTGAATTATCCATACCTTGCCGTTCCTTTGTTTACCTTTATGGGGGTCATACTGCAACACTCCGGTACAACCAAGGATTTGTATGAAAGCCTTTATGATTCCCTGGGTGGATTAAAAGGCGGGCTTGCCATTGTCACCATTGTTTTTGGTACTATCCTGGCGGCCTGTATGGGCATTATTGCCGCATCCATTACCATCCTGACTCTGATTGCCCTGGAACCCATGTTATCCCGTGGATATGACAGATCATTAGCCGCCGGCAGCATTGTTGCTGCCGGAACGCTTGGCATTCTTATTCCGCCGAGCATCATGCTCGTGGTTTACGCGCCCCAGGCAGGCATCTCCATTGGTCAGATGTTTATGGGAGCTGTTTTTCCTGGAATAATCCTGTCTTTTTTCTATGTGATGTATGTGGCTATCCGATGCCATCTTTATCCTGAATTGGGGCCCTCACTGCCATTGGACCAGATTACACCATTTACATTTATCAAATTTATTAGACTGTTAAAGTCCATGGTACCCCCTGTTTTGCTCATTCTGGCAGTGCTGGGTACTATTTTTTCCGGTATTGCTCCCCCCACAGAGGCAGCGGCTGTTGGTTGCGTTGCCGCTGTCCTTTTGACCATTGCCTATGGTAAGTTCAGCTGGGAGCTGCTGAAACATGCATCCCTTGAAACCTTAAGGGTCAGTGCGTTTATTGTCATGATTGCTGCCCTATGTTACGCTTTTGTCGGTATATTCATGAGTGCCGGTTCAGGGGATGTGGTAACAAGTCTTATTATGGCCGTCCCAGGAGGGAAGTGGGCTTCATTTGCCATGATCATGCTAATTGTTTTCCTGCTGGGTCTGTTCATCGAGTGGATCGGTATTGTGTTTATTATTGTTCCCATTTTTTCCCCGATCCTGACTAAGCTGGGCTTTAATCCTTTGTGGGCGGGAATGATGATTTGTATCAACCTGCAAATGGCCTTCCAGACACCACCCATGGCCATGTCAATTTTTGTTTTAAAAGGCACTGCGCCTCCTGAACTTGGCCTAACAATGGCTGATATTATCAAAGGTGTTATTCCATTTGTATTGATCATTATGTTTACCCTGGTACTGTGTGTCATTTTCCCTGAAATAATCACCTGGCTACCGGAAAAAATGATTGGTCCTTCCCATTGACCTATATTATTATAAACGAATCTAAATCAAAGTGCCCGGACTGCAAAATAGTTAAGCATCCGGGCGCACAACATTATTAATGGCCGACCAACGGCCATGGGCCGTCCTGGTATTTTACCCTGGCCAGCCCACAACAAAACATGAAAGAATTATATGAAAACCACTAAACCTCACCGCCATCTGGAAGAAACATTTAAAGCCGGATTAAAAAGAATTGATCCCTTTTGGTAATCACGCTAATTTCAGGAGGAGGCTCTGCGCTCCTGCCGTTTCCAATGAACTTTGAAATTAATGGAAAACCAGCGGGATTAACACTTGCTGACAAGCAGAAAGTCACCCAGAAGCTTCTTGGCTGCGGTGCCGATATCGCTGAAATTAACTGCATTCGCAAGCATTTGTCAGGGATTAAGGGCGGACATCTTCTTGAACAGATTGCTCCGGCAACGAGCCTGAATTTTATTCTTTCCGATGTTGTAGGTGACGATTTAAGCAGTATTGCTTCGGGCTGTACCACCTTTGATCCCACAACTTATGAGCAAGCCTTAGCAATTCTTGATAAATATCGTATTACCGACGTTGTTCCTACAAAAGTACTGCAGGCTCTGCAACTGGGTAGCAGCAGCTATATTGCTGAAACCCTGAAAAAAGGGGACAGGGCCCTTGAATTTTCAACAAATTTTCTTATCGGCACTAACAAACTTGCTATGTTTGCAGCAGGGGAAAAAGCCACCAGCCTGGGATACAATGTAACCTTTCTGACTTCCCGCATCACAGGAGAGGCAAAAGAAGTAGCAAAACTGCTGGCAGGTGTTGCTATCGATATTGCATCCGAGGAGTTGCTGTCTGATAAACCTGCATGCATTATCTCAGGGGGTGAGCCGGTTGTTACACTCCAGGGAAAAGGCAAAGGAGGCAGGAACCAGGAAATGGCCCTTGCGTTTCTGGCTGAAATAGAAAAAAACCACGAACTGTTTAATAATATTTTTTTTCTTGCCGCATCAACAGACGGTAACGACGGCCCCACAGATGCCGCAGGTGCCTATGCTTCACTTGAAGTATTGAAACAGGCTAAAAAGAAAAATCTTTCCATCAATGATTATCTTCAAAAAAATGATTCCTATTATTTTTTCAATGCGATTAGCAGACTGTATAAAACCGGGCCCACAAATACCAATGTCTGCGATCTGCACATACTTCTTGTAAAATAAACACATGGCTTGTCCACACCATCTTAAATAAAAATTAGCATCTGCTGCAATAATAAAATAGTCATATCTATCCAACAGTGTTCGGGACGCTGGGGTCGGAAGTTCGAATCTTCTCATCCCGACCATTTAATATCAAGGGTTTTTGGCTCTTTATAAGCCTGAAACCTTTTTTATTTTTTCTATTCTTTAAAAAATCTTACAACCGCCTTTTCAGTTAAAATTCCCTGTTCCAAAAGAGAGTCAAAAAACAATTGCATGGCTGTGATTTTCTTTGCATCAAGATCGCAATGCAAAAGTTCAAAATATTTTCTGATCACAGTTTCCGGAAGCTGGGTAACAGTTTGACCGGCTTTAATCACCTGATCAAGGTGAGTATCTCCGGATAATTTAGACGCTATCAGCAATTGATGAATCTGTCTTACTTTTTCCGGATATTGTTTTGCAAAAGAGCGTCTTACGGCCCAGACAGCAAACACAAAGGGAAGCTGGGTCATTTCATACCAGAGCTGTCCTAAATCAATGCAATGCTCAAAGTGCTGATCCCAGGGTTGCGCCAAAGCAGTATCCCCGATGACAAGAACAGCATCATTCGATTTTGACAGTACGCTGCAGTCTTCTACCGCACCGATTTCATAGACAGGGTTTATGTTTTTCTGATTAAAAATCATTTTTAAAAACGATGCTGCTGACGCAGATTCCCTGGAAAACAACACGGTTTTTCCATTAAGATCGTCAATGGGGTGATGACTGGCCAGGATAACGCTCATGACCCTGCCGTTACAGGAGATGGATAAATCCGGCAGCAGCAGCAGTTCTTGATGATTCAAGGCATAAAAGGCTGCGGATATGGGGCTGAGTTCAATCTGTCCGGTCATGATCTGCCGGTTCAAGGCAGACGGCACATCTGTCACCATTTTCAACCAGGAGGGCAACAGGCCATGATCCAGGCCGTAATAGATCGGAGATGCATTTATATAGCTGATTTTTCCCATGCTGACAGGGACATTAAGATTCATTGGTTATCAGTTTCTCCAGAAGATCGTTTTTATTGTTGGTTTCAACCGGAACATATAGAAAATCTGCCCGTTTTCCAGGCTCAAGACTGCCGGTCAGGTGCTGAACCCCCAAAGCCCTGGCGCTGTAGATTGTTCCCATGGCCAGGATCAAAGTCGGATCAAGAAGCGGGTACCTGTTTTTGACAAATGCCATTTCATCAAACAGATCCAGTGTGTTACAACTTGCCAGACTGTCTGTTCCCAGGGCTGGCTGAATCCTTTTTTGAATCATCTTTTCAATATCCGGCAATTTTTTGTGTAAATTCTCATTGCTCCGGGGACACAGGCAGACTTTTGTTTTTGATTGGGCAAGGCACTCCATATCTTTATCACTCACATTCAACAGGTGAACGGCAATGGTGGAGGCATCCAGAATGCCTAAATTCGACAAATATCCCACTGGCGTATTGGATTGAATCTGCCAGGAGGAAAATTCGATCCCCCGGGATATGAGAAAATCAGCCCATTCTCCTTTTTGTTCACTTAAAAACCGGGTTTCATCATCAGATTCTGCCAGATGAATGGAAAACGGCAGATTATTGATTTGTGCTTTTTTTTTCAATGCTGTCAGCAATTGGGGTGAGGTGGTGTGTGGCGCATGCCCGGCCACTCCAAAAGATAATAGCTCTCCTTTGGACAAAGCAGTGTCTGGAATGGCTGTTCCCAAAAACTCCTGGAAAAAAAGTCCGTTTAAACCCAGTTGTGATGCAATGGGCCTGACAATATCAAGGCTTGCAATATCGCCAACCCAGAGGGTCCCGCTGTCTTTAAGCTCTTGTGCGGACGCTTTGGCTGCCTGGATTAATTCCTGGTCAGAAAAGGCAGCACGTTTTTCCAGCAAGGTTTTTATCCAGATGCCGAATCCATGATCAAATGGCACGCTGTCTTTAAGAGCAGACAATTCAAGATGAAGGTGAGTATTGATCAGCGGCGACATCAATACTCCGGGGCCATGATCGATCACGACATGGTCTGGCTTATTTTTATGAATGTCAACAATAAAACCGTTACAGACTTCAAGACACCCATTTTCAATGATTGTCCAAGGATCCGCAACGATCCGGCCTGCCCCGTGAAACTGCGGTTTTTCATCGGCTTGAACACTCAGTATGGTGTTGATCGGGTTCGTCATTTGAAGACTTACAGCAGGTTATAATAACAATCGCGCTGTTTTGGCTCAAACCCGGCAGTGGTGATCAATCGGGTCAACTCTTCTTTTGACAGCATAAAATCAACCCCTGCTGATGCCACGACATTCTCTTCAATCATGGTACTGCCCATGTCATTGGCACCAAAAAACAGCGCTGTCTGGGCAATCTTGTCTCCCTGGGTCACCCATGAGGCCTGGATATTGTCAATATTGTCTAAAAAAATCCGGCTTAAGGCCAACACCCGAAGGTATTCTGCACTGGTTTTTTTGGAAACCGAAATCTGCGTGTTATCCGGCTGGAACGTCCAGGGAATAAACGCAGTAAATCCATGGGTTTCATCCTGCAAGGCCCTGATCTTTTCCAGGTGTTCAAGAATATGGACATCCTCTTCCAGATGACCGAACATCATGGTGGCGCTGGATCGCATACCCTGCAGATGGGCCTGGCGCATCACTTCAAGCCATTCAGTGGCCCCGCACTTTTGGGGGGAGACCTGTTGACGGATATCATCACACAAAATCTCAGCACCGCCGCCGGGAATAGAGGAAAGTCCTGCGTCCTTTAATATGGATATGGTCCTGGCCACGGACAATGATGCGGCATTGGCAATAAAGTCAATCTCAGGCGGTGAAAATCCATGAATATGAATATCAAACCTGGATTTTATAAAGGTCAGCAGATCAATATAATAATCCAGGTCCAGGTCCGGATTCATGCCGCCCTGCAACAGAATCTGGGTCCCCCCAAGGTCAAGGGTTTCCTGGATTTTGTCTGCCAGATCCTTTTTGGAAATAACATACCCGTTTTCTTTTTGGTCAATTGATTTAAAAAAAGCACAGAACCGGCATCCTGAAGTACAGATGTTGGTATAATTAATATTCCGGTCCACCACATAGGTGACAATTTTTTCAGGATGCCGTTCAAACCGTTTCTGATTGGCAAGTCCTGCCAGGGTTAAAAAATCTGCTTTGCGAAAAAGTGTAAGGCCCTGGCTGATGTCAATGCGTTGTCCATCCCTGATTTTTTGAATGAGTGTATTCATCGTGTTCATTATTTTACTTGCTCTGCTTTATGGGATGATAAAAAGAATCCCGTTCCACGGGTTCAAACCCGGCACGGGCAATCATATGTTCCATTTGATCCCGGGTCAGCCCTTTGGCAGATTTCGCACCGGCCGTATGGGTGATGCGCTCTTCTATGATGGTTCCATCCAGGTCGTCTGCGCCAAAATTGAGTGCCACCTGGGCCAATGATTCTCCGATCATCACCCAATAGGCTTTGATATGATCGAAATTATCCAGCATCAACCGGGCAGCTGCAATATTTTTTAAATCCTCCACAGCAGTTGTGGGCGGCAAATGAGAAAGCTTTGTATTTTCGGAATGAAAGGCCAGCGGAATAAACGCAGAAAACCCATGGGTTTCATCCTGAACTGTCCTTAGCGTAATCAGATGGTCCACCCGTTCTTCATTGGTCTCAATATGACCATACAGCATGGTGGCATTGGTTTTTATCCCGGATCGATGAACCGCTTTTACAATTTGGAGCCATCGCTCATGCCCGATTTTATTGGGAAACAATTGGTCATGGATTCTTGAATTCAGTACCTCAGCTCCGCCGCCAGGCATCATGTCAAGTCCGGCCTGTTTTAATTTTTCAATGGTTTTCTCAATACTGAGCCCGGAAAGATTGGACAGATAATCAATCTCCACACAGGTAAAGGCCTTGATCGTGGCTTTGGGTCGAACTTGTTTAACCGTTTTTAATAAATCGATAAAATAATCAAACGGCAGGTCCTTGTTCAGTCCCCCCACAATATGAAGTTCATTGACCGGCTCATCAATCCTTTCCAATAATCTTTTTTCAATCTCCTGAACAGACCAGGCATAGGACCCTTTGTCTTTGTCCTGTTTGGCATAGGCACAAAAAAGGCATTGGTTTTTACACACATTGGTATAATTTAAATGCTGATT
>JBDRPM010000079.1:0-4067 GCA_043827005.1 Pseudomonadota bacterium
AAATGACACAGGTTATTTCCGATCGAAGGGACATCGAATTTGTTATCCATGAACAGCTTGAGGCAGAAACTCTGGCAGAGCTAAATGACAATTTAGCTGATTTTAACAGGAAAACCATTGATCTGATTATCTCGGAAGCAAAGAACTTTGCCATCAAAGAGCTGCTGCCGGTGAGCAAGGAGGGTGATCAGCAGGGCTGTACGCTTGAAAACGGTGTCGTTAAAACCCCGGCTTCGTTTAAGCGGGTCTATGACCTGTTCAATGAAGGCGAATGGCTGGCAACCACAGAAGACCCGGAATGGGGCGGCCAGGGCATGCCCAGAACCATCTCCTCTGCGGCGGCTGAATATTTCAATGGTGCCAATTTTCCGTTCATGATGTACCCGGGTCTCACCCAGGGTGCCGGTCATCTGGTTGAAAAATTCGGAACCCCGGAACAAAAACAGATCTATCTTAAAAATATGTTCACAGGCAAATGGACCGGCACCATGCTGCTCACAGAACCTGAAGCTGGCTCTGATGTCGGGGCATTGTCCACCAAAGCGGTCAGAAACAGCGACGGCACGTTTTCCATAACCGGTGAAAAAATCTTTATCTCCGGCGGAGAACATGACCTGACTGACAATATCATCCACCCGGTTCTGGCCAGAATAGAAGGCGCCCCGGAAGGAACAAAAGGAATTTCTCTGTTCCTGGTTCCAAAATTCCGCGTCAATGCGGATGGTTCCATTGGTGAATTTAATGATGTCATCTGTACCGGCATTGAGCATAAAATGGGAATTCACGGCAACAGCACCTGCTCTTTGTCTCTTGGATCCAAGGGCAACTGCATCGGCACCCTTTTAGGCGAAGAAAACAAGGGCATGAAAGCCATGTTCCTGATGATGAATGAAGCCAGACGTCTTGTGGGTTTTCAAGGGTTTGCCTGCGCAACCGCATCCTATATGTATGCGCTTGATTACGCAAAAAAAAGAAAACAGGGCAAAAACCTTCTGGAGTTCATGAACCCGGATGCCCAATCAGTCGCCATTATTCAACACCCGGATGTTAAACGGCAATTGATGTTGATGAAAGTCTATGTTGAAGGCATGCGGTCCCTTCTGTATTTTGTTCAATACTGCGCTGATATTGCCCAATATTCACCCGATGAAAAACAAAGAGCCAAATACCAGGGCTTTGTAGAGGTCTTAACGCCCATTGCCAAAGGATATGTAACCGACCGGTCCTTTGAAATCTGCAGCCAGGGCATGCAGGTGTATGGCGGTTATGGATTTATCGAAGAATATCCCATGGCACAATTGCTGAGAGACTGCCGGATCACCCTGATCTACGAAGGAACCAATGGAATACAGGCCATGGATCTTCTGGGAAGAAAACTGGGGCTGGACAAAGGAAAGCCCATCATGAATCTGTTTGGCGAAATGCAAAAAGCGGTTGCCGCTGCCAAAGAATCCCCGGTGCTTGAAAAACATGCTGTCAAGATTGAACAGGCCATGAATAAACTGGCTGAAGTATCGATTCATATGGGACAAACCGCCATGTCGGCAAAAGCATTGAATGCCTTTGCCAATGCCCATCCTTTCCAGGATGCCACCGGTGATATCACCATGGCATGGATGCTGTTATGGCGAGCCAATATTGCCATTGAAAAATTAGATGGTGCCAAACGCAAAGATCAGCCCTTTTATGCCGGTATTATCAAATCCCTGCAATTTTTTGTGGAGTCTTTGCTTCCCATCTCCATGGGCCGGTTAAATGCGCTGATGAACGTCAGCGGCGCTGCCATTGAAATGGAAGAGGATATGTTCCCAAGTTAACTATCCAGAGAACCGGTCATTTTTATAGTCAGGCCCTATTCTCTTTCATTTTCAAAAATGATATAAACGTCTATTGTGCAGGCTGTAACCTGCATAATAGACAACCCTTTTGAATGAAAGAGAATGATATGACTGACTTTAAAGCCAATGGCCTGCCATTATTAATTGGAAGCCTCCCCACAGACAATCACGAGGATGCCGTTAAACTGGTTCTGGAATATACTCCCCAAATTCCGCTCTGGGTTCAGCTGCCGATCTTTCGGGAAGAAGGAATGATTGATCAGTTTCTGGCAGGCCTGCCCGGATATATTGATGGAAACCAGAAAAGTATTCTGGATACCTCTTCGCCCGGATTTGATGAACAAATCCTGTCTTTTTTTGAAGAGTTTCTTTTATTGTCTGAAACAGACACTACCCTTGACGGTTCCAGATTTGCCCTGTCCGGAGCCCGAGGAAAAGGTTTTTTTGAATTTTTAAAACAGATCGATCAGATCCAGACACCGTTTATTGCATTAAAAGGCCAGGTCACAGGTCCTGTTTCATTCGGAACCGCTGTAAAAGATCAAAATGACCGGGATATCTTTTATGATGACCAGCTCAGGGATGTGGCCATCAAAAAACTGGCCCTGAATGCCCGGTGGCAGGCCCGTCATTTTTCAAAAAGAGGGGCGACCCCGATCATCTTTATTGACGAGCCGGCCCTGGCAGGCTTTGGTACCTCAGCCTATATCACCATTACCAAAGAAGACGTCACCCAGTCCATTGACGAAATTGTCCAGCAAATCCATGCTGAAAACGGACTGGCCGGCGTTCACGTCTGCGCCAACACCCAGTGGGATATGCTGCTGACCTCAACCATTGATATTATCAGCTTTGATGCGTTCTCTTTTTTTGATAAATTTATTCTTTATCCGGAGGCCATCCGATCATTTTTAAATCAGGGTAAAATACTGGCCATTGGCATTGTTCCCACTGCAAAGGCGAGCATCATTGCAGAACAGACAACGGATAGTCTGGTGCAGATGTTCAATCTTCAGTTGGATGTCCTGAGTAAAAAAACCGGCATTGACCGAACCACAATTTTGTCCCAATCCTTTGTCACGCCCAGTTGCGGAACCGGTTCCCTTGATTTTGAGTCAGCAAAAAAAGTGATGAAATTAACCCGGGATGTCTCTGCCCGGATTCGTAATAAAAATTGAATTAAAAAAATAAACCCGCCGGAGCATTCTTGAATGCCCCGGCGGGTTAAGGTCAAACTTAAGGGTTTTATTTAGGCAGCTTTATTGCCGGATGTCGGCGGCGTGGTATACTCCGCCTGCTGAAAATTGACGTTCACAACAGGTTTTGAACCCATCTGCCCATAGGCCTTGACTCGTTTTTTAACATCCATGAACCGCCACACTAAGATTGAGACAATAGCGATTGCTGCGGCAACACCTCCATGAACTACAGTCAAAGGACTTGTGCCATAATTTTTGATAAACAGGTAAAACGAACCCATACTGACAATAGAAAGCACCATAAGCGTTGGGACGTAAACGCTCCCCATCCAAAACTCTGAAGCCCATCCGGGGGTCTGAGGATTTCGCCCCCCCATGTAAAATAAACCCATACAAAGCACACAAACCGAAAGTGACGCGACTCCTAAAACAAATGACATAACCACCTCCAAACGTTGAATTAAAAAATTCCACGACCGGACTGGGACGGTCTGCCCGCTTTTGGGCGCCAATTGCAACCTCTGTCTTCAGAAACGATATCGCCCATAACGCCAGAGTTTGGATCAAGATAATGCCCTTTCAATCTTCTGTCAATCCACTGTGATAATTATATTTTTCTATCTTGATCCAGGTCTTTTTCAGGATAAAAACACCCTTTTGAAAAGGGTATGATCATCTATAAATAAACAGGATATTCAACTGATGCGCATAACCTGCAATTGTATCTGGAAACACAACTGTTCCAGGTATGAGACAAAAAACACTGAAATGATACGGTTGATCTTTAGGGCTCAATCTTGAACAGCCGGATCAGTACTGCCCATGGCATAGCTGACACCATGGCATAATTTATGCTGTTATCTTTGATAGTTATAGACATTCAGTTAAAATAAGGGGTCCATCATGAAAAAACCCTATGGACGACAGACAAAAAAACTGGTGGGAGAAATCCTTGAAAGCACACGCCGGGAATCAGCAATGATCTTGCTGGAAAAAATCCCGGACGAACAATTGATCGGACATCTTTTTT
>JBDRPM010000080.1:0-28806 GCA_043827005.1 Pseudomonadota bacterium
CAGATGATACCCCTTTATTTTCGAACCTTTTTGTGTATTATAGCGGCATGACCCTTGAAAAAGAATATAAAACAGACCCGCATTGTTCAACACAGATGTATGGCTGGATTGGAAAGATACTCCATATTGATCTGACCGCAAAACAGATTCATGTTCAAACACCTGATCTTGATTTTTACAATCAGGTTGTCGGGGGTAAGGGATTGGGCGGGCACTATTTAAGAGAATGTGTCACCCTGGACTTTGATCACCCGGATATGGTGTTCTGTATTTTTTCAGGACCTCTTGCGGGCACCACTGCGCCGACTTCCGGCCGGTGCCATATCCTGTCAAAATCACCATTGACCGGACTTGTGGGCGACTCATCCGTGGGAGGAAAACTGGCCACACGACTCAAACAAGCCGGATGGGACGGATTGGTCATCACAGGTAAAAGCCAGACACCCGTGGGCATTTCAATCAAAGATGACAAGATAGAATGTATCGATGCCACCCGGTTATGGGGAATGGATACCAGGGCCATCCACAACCGGCTCAAACCCGGCAAAGCTTCTCTGGCCGCCATTGGTCCGGCTGCTGAAAATGGGGTTCGGTATGCATCCATTACCGTTGACCAGCATTTTGCAGCCGGAAGAACCGGCCTGGGCTTATGTCTGGCAGAAAAAAAGATAAAGTATATTCTGGTGGACGGCACCGGCCACGTTCAGGTCAGGCATCCGGACAAACTCAAGCAGGCAAGAGAAGACATCATCAGATTAACTGCTGCCTCTCCGGCCCTCATGGGCCAGTTTGGTTTTACCTGCCTGGGAACAGGTGCTGTGTATGATCTGATCGACAACCGCCGCATGATGCCGACAGACAACTTCAACCGCACCTGTTTTGAACATGCGGGAAAACTGAATGCAACAGCCTATACAAACGCCTATCACCCCAAAAAACACGGCTGTTTAGGCTGTCATATCCAATGTAAAAAACTGGGAACCGAAAACAACCGGACCGTGACCATGCCGGAATTTGAAACCATGTCCCATTTTACAGCGCTGATTGGCAGCATGGATACCCATCTGGTGGTCCGGGCCAATGAACTGTGCAGCCTTTATGGCATGGACACGATTTCAACAGCATCCACCCTGGCCTGCCGCAGGGAAATCACAGGCGAAAACTATACCCCTGAAAAGGTTTTATCTCTTATCCATGACATTGCATATCAAAAAGGCGAAGGAAAAGATCTGGGCCTGGGTGCATCACAATATGCCATCAAAATGGGGGCCCCCCATACAGCCATGGCGGTCAAGGGAATGGAGCTTCCGGCCTATGACCCGAGAGGTGCCTATGGCATGGCCCTGGGGTTTGCCGTGTCCACCCGGGGCGGATGCCATCTTAGGGCCTATCCCATCAGCCATGAGATTTTGCGCAAACCCGTGGCCACAAACCGGTTCAGCTTCAGCGGAAAAGCTCGAATCATTAAAATTGCTGAAGACTTAAATGCTGTCATCGATTCATTGACAGCTTGTAAATTTACTTTTTTTGCTGCCGGCCTGGAAGAATATGCCACTGCCTATGAAGCTGTGACCGGCATCCCGACCAACAGCCAGGATCTGATGAACAAAGGGGAACGCATCTATTATAATGAGCGGATCATCAATGCATTAAACGGATTTGATGCAGCAGATGATGATCTGCCCCTTCGGTTTTTCACACAACCCGGTTCCAGCGGCAATGCCATTGACATCCCCCCCATCAACCGGATCGATTTTCTGGATGCCAGAAAAAAATATTATGCCATTCGGGGCCTGACCCCGGAAGGGTTGCCCACAACCCAAAAAGCACAGAGTTTAGGTCTGATATGGAAGCCTTAGTCAACAAATATGCAGACAAACTGGTCCAGGCCGGATTAGCAAAGGCATCCGGACCCTGCCAACCGCTGGTGGGTGGTCTGGATGATGTCCTGGTCTGGAATCGCAACGCCCCTGAAATCCGGACACTGAAACCTGTTTTTTCAGGTTTAAACATCAATTCCCTGGTTTTTTTACGTCCGGCCGAGCCCTATTCAAGCTTGATCCAGGTCCTTGGTCAGCACGCCCTTTCAGCCAATGGACTGATCCAGCCAAAAGATTGCGAAACCCGGACATTTCTCCATGACCTGCCGGTTATCAGCACCTTTGATCCCGATCAGATCATAACTGTCTTAAAGAAACGAAAAAGTGTTATTATTGTACCTGAAAAAGGTTCAGATGCATTTCAAGGGCCTGCCGTTATTGCCCATGGTTCTGTCAGCCCTGAGCAAGGTTTTGTCACTGTCAGCTCTGTCTGCTTTGCATGTTTTGTCAAGTTTTTTACGGATTATCTGGACAATCTTAAATCAGGACAGGCCACAGCTTTTGATCATGAACGGTTTGATGCGATTGCAGCGAACATTGATCTTTTAGAGACCATTCTGCCCGATTTTATGCCAGCTCCTTTCCAGGACAAACAAAGTGTCTATTCAGCCATCATTGAAGCTGGATTAAAAACCGTTGAATACGGCCTTGTGGATTCTTTTTTCGGCAATGTTTCCTATTGCTGGAATGATACTCTTTATATCAGCCAGACAGGCAGCTCCCTGGATGAACTGGCCGGCTGCATTGATCCGGTTCCACTGGACAATTCCACCAGCGCCGGACTGACCGCATCAAGCGAACTGACGGCTCACCTGAAGACCATTGAAATAACCAAAAACAAAGCAGTCCTCCACGGCCATCCCAAATTTTGCGTGATCCTTTCCATGGATTGCGACCCCGTTGAAAAAGCAGGGTGTGCTTTTCGCGAGCAATGCCATATCAAATGCCCGAAAAAACGATTCATTCAGCATGTCCCCATTGTTCCGGGTGAGGTCGGCACAGGTCCCACAGGCCTTTGCAACACACTGCCAACCGCATTGTCACACTCTGACAGTGCCATTGTTTATGGCCATGGTCTGTTCACAACAGGGAAACATGTTTTTTCAGATGCGTTTAAAACCATGCTTGAAGTTGAAACTCTCTGCCGGGACACCTATTTTAAACAAGTTGCTGCGCTGCGAAAAACGACAATCTGATTTTAAACAAACTTTCAGGAGGGGTAAGAACTGTCATCTGTTTCTATCTTGTCCAGCGCACATCCATCAATAGCAGCCCGGACAACCCTGGCAAGATCAGTATTTAAAATGGGCTTCCGGCAATAATACCGAATCCCGTTTTCTTGTAAAGCATCCTTGGTTAAATGCTGGCTAAATCCTGTGCATAAAATAGCCGGCATCTTTGGTCTGATCTGCCAGATGGCATGAATCAATTTATCCCCGGTCATATTGGGCATGGTCATATCGGTGAGCACAGCACAAAATTTATCCGGGTTTGCTGTAAAAAAATCAAGGGCCTGAACACTGTCATTAAAAACTGTCGCCTTATAATTGAGTCGTTCGAGCAGTCTTTTTTGAATCCTGGTGATGGGTTCTTCATCATCAACCACCAGAATATGCTCCCCATAACCTCTGGCAAGGTCTTCTCCGGATCGTTCACTGTAAGACGTATTCACCGACTCCTGAACCAGGGGAAAAAAAAGTGTAAAGCTTGTGCCTTGACCCACCGTGCTTTCAACAAAGATATCCCCTCCCATGCCCTTGACTGCACCATGAACCACGGACAGTCCCAGTCCGGTTCCTTCACCGATCGCCTTGGTTGTAAAATACGGATCAAATATGGCTTGAATATGCTCCGGGGCAATACCAATCCCCGTATCAGCAACCTGTATTTTTACATAATTGCCCGGCCTGACGGATTGATCCGGTTGTGTCAGGTGTTCATCAAGCACTGTGACTGTCAACTGACCCCCATCTTTTTCCATTGCCTGGGCCGCATTGGTAAACAGATTGAGAAACACTTGATAGATCTGGGTTGGATCAGCAAGAACCTTTGACTGGCTGTCAATATTTTGAACAATCTCAATGGTGGACGGAATCGAAGACCGGATAAACTTTAATACCTCTTTGGCAATAACACTTATTTTTATCGGATTGACCTGTTCTTCCGTTTGCCTGGCAAAGGTAAGAATCTGACGGGTCAAGTCCCTTGCCCGAAGACTTGCCGTATAAATCTCATTCAGGTCATTTGCCAGCATGCTTCCTTCCGGCACATCAGCCATGGCAATCTGGGTAAAACCCATAATAGATGACAATATATTATTAAAATCATGGGCAATCCCACCAGCCAGTGTACCAATGGCTTCCATCCGCTGGGATTGCTGAAGTTTAAGCTCAATCTCTTTTCTTTCCCGCTCCAGTTCAATGCGCCGCTCAAGCCCTATCCGCTGATTTTCAAACAACTTGGCATTATCAATGGCAATCTGTGCAATGGCTGAAAACTCTTCAAGAATGGTAATTACCTCAGGGTCAATGGCAGTCTCACGTTCATGATGACTCAATCCAATCACGCCTTCCACCTTTGAACCTGAAATCAATGGGATTCCGACAACACTGTGAATCTTACCAAAAAGAGGATCTTTTATCCCCCTGGGCCAGTCCTGATAATTTTCAACTATCATGGGCTCGCCCGTTTCAAAGATCACCCCGCCCAGACCAGTACCTGGTTTTATCTTATATCCAACGCTCGGGGTTAAATTCCCGCAGGCTGCTTTCATCACCAATACGCCTTCTTGTGGATCATAAAGGTGCAAAAACCCATTGGGGATGTGGGTCATTTTGCAGGCCCTGACTATGACCGCATTCAATAATTCAGACAGATCAAGACGACGAAACATACCCAGAGAAATCGAATGCAGGGTTGATAAATATTCGTTCTGGTATTGAATCTCTTTTTGAGAGGCTTTCTGCTCAGTGATATCAGTATAGGTGCCGATAAAGGTCGCAGCCTTTCCGGATTCATCTTTCACTGACTCAGCCTCTAAAATCACGGATATCGGATGGCCTGATTTTGCTTTCATCTCAACCTCGCCAGACCAGGAACGACCTTTATCCAGTGCCAGGATAATGTACTTAAACACAGACTGATCCACAAACAAAGATTTAAATCCCTCCTTGTCCAGTTCATGAACCTGATAGCCGAACATCTCCTGGAAACGAGGGTTATGGTACAGGTGATGACCCGTGTTTCGTGAAATACTGATGGCCACGGGCGCATGTTCGATGACTGCTTTCAATATCCGCAGCTCATCCTGACTGTCCATAAACCCTGTGCCCTGATTTTTAACCGGTTTGTCACCCATGAAACTTGCCTTTAATATTTGATTCAAACAAAGAGACAGCGATCTGTATGTTTGAAACCGGACAATGCTGTTTTTGAATTCAATGTCATTGATTATTATATATAAATAGTATCTATACTTCACCTGTTGAAGTCAAGAAAAGATTGGTAATTTTCAAAGGTCGCATCGCATCGTCCTTCAATAATATCACTTGACTTGTATTTTTTTTTATGGTCTACCTGACACCAAAATGGAAACCGTCATCAAAAAATCAGCCTATGAAAAAAGAGTCAAAAGAAGAATAACCGGCCGGGAACATGAGTTCTTTGCCGCCTGTTCGCCTGGGCTCAAAACAATCTGCCATCAGGAGATGCTGAATCTGGGCTTTTCAGAAGACCAGCTAACCATCAATTCCGGAGGCATTGAATTTAAGGGCAAGCCAGACCAGGCCATGCTCGCCAATCTTTATTCAAGAAGCCCGTTAAGAATTTTAATGCGTGTGGAACAATTTCAAGCCACCTCATTTACCCAGCTTGAAAAAAAAATTGCTGCCATGGACTGGGTGGTTTATTTTCCGACCAATTTTAACCTTAAACTCAACGTGACAGCACACCAGTCACGATTATATCATTCCGATGCCATTGCCGAACGTATTGAAAAAATTATTCTTGATCAAATCAACTCCAAGGAAGGGTTTGCATCTGATCAACGATCCGAACAGACCCTTTTTGTCCGGGCCGATCAGGACATGTTCACCCTGTCTGTGGATACCACCGGCGCACCCTTGTTTAAACGGGGGATTAAAAAAATGGTGACCCAGGCGCCCTTAAGAGAAAACATTGCTGCTGCCATGCTCATGTGGGCGGGTCTTTCAAAAGATGACATCCTGATTGATCCCATGTGCGGATCAGGCACCTTTTCCCTTGAAGCCGCCATGATCAAAAGCCATATTCCTGCCGGGTTTTACCGATCCTTTGCATTTGAAAGCCTTCCCGGATTCAGTCAAAAGACGTTTGGGCACCTGAAAACCGAGGCTCAAAAAAACATTTGCCTGATTTCAAACCAGCAGATTTTTGCCTCTGATATAGATGAACAGGTAATCGCAGCGTTTAAAGAAAATGCATCCCACCCTGATCTTCACCCAGTCATCAATTTTCAGGAAACCGATTTTTTCTCCATCCAGCCGGATCGACTCAGTCCCGGGAAAAAAGGGATTGTTGTGTTAAACCCACCCTATGGGAAAAGACTGGAACAAAACAGTTCCAGCCAAACCTTTTACAGCGAAATTAAAAAAAAGCTGGCTTCGGATTTTAAAGGGTGGCGACTGGCCATTGTTCTTCCATCCCGAAATGATTACTCGCAACTGGACCTAAAACTCAAACTAAAGCCGGTTTTCCATGGCGGCATGGATGCTTTTGCAGGATTTGGAACTTTGTAAAAGTATCAACCCGATTCATTCATCTTTGCTTGTGAGGAGAACATAAAATTTTTCTAACCCATTACCGGCAATGCTATCAATCAAAATTTCACTGTGCATATCACTTGACTTTAACGCATAGCGTCATTACAATCGGTTGTCATTCGTTACGGTTAAGGCAAAACCGATTCGAAAAATATTTGGGTTAAACGACTTTTTTTAAAAAAAGGCGTGAAAATTAGTATTGATTTAAGAGAAGGAGTTGTTTATGGTTTTTTTTCATATTGTTTCAAACTTTACAGGCCTATGCAATCTGATGAGTTTTGGTAACCGGTCTTGGATTGGAACCCCTTTTGGTCGCTCAAGTGATTGTTTTGTTCCGTTTGGAAACGAAAAACAGACAAAAGATAAGGAAAAGAATCCGATATCATTTGAATTTTCAGATAAATTCAAAGCAATTTAACCCATCAAAGGAGAAAGAAAATGATTGTTATTGGAACCATCACATTTCCGGAATCGTCTGCAAATCAGGTTGCTGAATGCTATAAAAATTTACCGGAACCGCCTGGTTTCATAACCATTGATGGGACATATGCGTTCAATGACCCGGGAGAAAATTTCCGTGCTTTTTCTATTTTTAATTTTGATGAGGCTCATATTGAAGCAGCCAATACATATTTTAAAGCCAGATATGAAGCATTTGGACAAATAAAAGATCTGACCTCCCATTACGAAGAATGGTTGAGTGCCCAGGATGCCCTGTCGCTTTTGGAAGCAGGCACATACGACCTAAACACCTTATAATTCAGACTGGCTCAATCGAAGACACTAAAACAGACAACAGCCGCTATCCTTGACCACAGGATGGCGGCTGCTTAATTTGAGCACACTTGAACGAATACCGGTTCTTCGGCTAAATCTGTCCTGCCTGTTTCAAGGCAAACACCACAATCTTCTGCATCAGTTTTTCCTGACGAGTGGAAACCTTATCCAGCTGCATTCTTTCCAGATAAGGCCTGGCCTCGGCTGGAACAGACGAAAGCATCTGCCCCATAAGCCCTGAAAGAACTGATGCTTTATTGGCAGCGGTTTTTTCCTTAAATTCTCTTAAAGATTTTCCAATGACTATTTCCTCCTCGGTAAAGGCAGTACCAAACGGAAAAACAGGAAAGAGCCCTTTGTCTTTAAACGGCTGCATTGTTTTTTCCAGACGTTCCGGCGTATTATTTCGGAACCGGTCCGGAATCTGGTAACTGGCATTAATCTTTTTGACCCGCTTGGCCTTTTGCAAAAGATCATGCTGAAACCTGGAATCAGTAATATTCAAAATCTCGGCAATGACCTCCTGATCACTTTTGCTCACCAGATCGGCAATACCATACTCGGTGATGACAATATCTCTTAAATGTCTGGGAATCGTGGTATGCCCATAATTGAAGACCACATTGGAGCTTACCGTCTTGCCATTGGCCCGGGTACTTCGAATCATGATTCCCCCCCGAGCACCCTCAATGGCATGGGCCTGGGAAACAAAATTGTATTGCCCCCCCACACCGCTGACAACAAGCATTTCTTCAAGGCCGTCCGACACAATCGCCCCGGACAGCATGAGCATCAGGCCTGCATTGAT
Source organism: Pseudomonadota bacterium (assembly GCA_043827005.1). Classification (GTDB taxonomy): domain Bacteria; phylum Desulfobacterota; class Desulfobacteria; order Desulfobacterales; family Desulfobacteraceae; genus Desulfobacula. The sequence continues at coordinate 8,265 of JBDRPM010000080.1, forward strand.
AAATCGGGCATCTGTTCTCTGGAGCAGTTTCAATTGTTCACTGGAATAGGGATTGTTACCATACAGTTGATTGGTATTCAAAACAGAGGTCATGTTGATCTGCATGCGCTCTTGTTCAGACATATTGTTCAGGGCATCATAAAAATCCCTGGGCCCCAGGAAAAATCCAGCATGGACCCAGAACCCGTCCTTTAGCTGTGCGCCTAAACAGGATTCAATGATCCGATCTCTGGCATTGGGGTCACCAAGATCCGGCGTAAAAGCATCTCCTTTGTCGATGATATCACCGTCTTTATAGTCCAGATCTGATCTGAATATACCGTATTCTTTGAGAAAATTAAAATCTTTGGCTGTCAGCTTCGAATGAATGGCTGATTTTTCAAGCAGCAGATCAAGGATCTGCGGGGTGATCTTCTGGTTAACTTCAATCTTTTGCTCATTGACCAGGGTCTGAAGCGGAACATTGTCATACACCTTGCGTTTCATGATCCCGGCTTCATACAGGTGTAAAAACCCATCCACCAGCATTTCTGTACAACCGTAAAGGCCCTTATCAAAGATGTCGGTACCACCGACCCGGCTAACAATATCTCCAAATTTTTCATTGACGTCAAAAGCATCAAGCGCATCATGATACAGATGATTCTGCTGGTGCCGCATCTTAAGACCGTATGCAATGGCATCTCCAAGAGAACCAATACCAATCTGAAGGGTGCCGCCATCTTTTATCAGGGTAGAGGCATGGAGGCCAATGATGTAATCTGTCGTATTCACCGATTCTCTGGGTGCGCCAAACAGACCAAAATGGTATTCCGGTCCTTCCAGGACAGCATCAAGCAGTTTCGGTTCTATAACGGCATCACCGTACATGAACGGCAGGTTATTGTTGATCTGGCCGATATTAAGGGCTGGTTTACCTTGCTTTTGCATTTGTTTCATCTGGGCAAATGCATCCAGGGAGGTGTCTGAATTACAGCTTGCACTATACATGGGTCGGCCATTCAACTCTTTTTTAGCAAGCAGTTGGGCCACCACATTCATCCCGTTATTTTTAAGATCTCTGCAGGCATGGGTATAATTGGTACTGGTATAATTTTGCTGCATATGTTCATTGTTTAAAAACCCACCGGCTTTATAGAAGAATTCACTGACCTTGACATTCGGGGGTAACGCATTTTTCCTTACGGCTGTGATATAATCCAGGTTGACATATCCTTCCCATACCCGTTCAACAAGGGGCTGCATGAATCGCCGTTCCAGTTCGCTGGACCAGGATGGCAGTTCAAGGGAAATAGCAGTCAGAATTTTTAAATTAAGGGCTGGATTCCGGGTGGCTTTTTTAAACAGGGCATTGGCCAAGTGATTGGGCTTACCCAGCCCAAGGACCATGCCGACATTGATATCCATCCCCATTCGGTCAATAACGAACTCAGCCAGTGCATCCGGATCATTAAAATAAATTGGGCCCTTACTGTCCATAGCGTCTCCCCCCCCCCAATCGAATAGGTTGTCAGAATACCAACAAGATATATTTTATACCCTGGAACCTGACAGGTTACGATTAATTATTAAGGTCAAACCAGTTTTATCGTATAATCAATTGCTCCAGACCTTTGTCTTTGAGAAAACCAGGATAAAGATCAAAAGCGGGTTTTAATATGGGAAGCAGTTTCAAGGTCTTGGGAACATTGCCCTTTGCTTTCACCTGCCTTCTGGTTAAAGCGGTGACCAGATTGGCTTTGCCATGCCAGAATTTATGTGCAAAATCAGCATTCATGGACATGGTCACCTCAGGCTCGCCATCAAAGGCCCCTTTGGTAAGCTCTGTCTTATCTGCCCGGGCATCAATGGTAATGACCGCCTCCGGATCAGTATACCGGAACTGAATACACAGCTTGGTCCTTTGCAGGGCCGGCCCGATATCTGGATGATTGTTTAACATCTCATAAAAATCCATTAGAATATCATACACCATGTCGCTGTCTTTAAACACATGGGTCATTTTGGAGGGAACGGCTTTTTTCTGCGCTTTTGGTCTTAAATCTGCCTTGGTCACTTCAAGGGGCGTAACCTTGGAATCATAAACCCTTTCAATGATATCCATGACCGCATCCCGATCCGGTTCAACCGGGTTGTACAGCATAGATCCATCTTCCATTGCCGTGTCAGCGACCTGGGCAAGTTTTGCAAGGCCGTCATCAATGCCGGCATCTTTTAAGTTCAACGGCATTTTGGTTAAAAACGCCAGCTGGCGATTGAGGATGCGGACTTTTTCAATACCGGCAACAGCGGCCTGCCGCCTGATCCAGTCATCCACAAATCCAAAATTTTCCAATTTATTGACTGCAAAATCCCTGATTTTATGTGCGTTGGTATCCACAATGGTTTTTAATGAATCCAATTGTGTCTTGTTGATCACCTTTGAAATCAGATCAAGGGCTCCGGTTTTGATCACACTCTGGCTGTCACTCACGATATTGGGAAATGAAACACCCATGGCCAAAGCCACATCAGCGTAGCGTTCTATCTGCGATTCAAGATTATATTCCATGACTTCCGGAAGGATCAGTGTATTGGCCAGTCCATGGGGAATATGGTAGACCCCTCCCAGGGCATGGGAAATACCGTGAACCATGCCCACCATGGAATGGGAAAATGCAACACCGGCAAGAAAGCTGCCAACCTGCATGGCCCCCCTGGCCTGCAGATCGTCAGGCTTGGCACATGCCTGGAGGATATTGTCTGTTATCAATTTAATGGCGTGCAGGGCCAGAGCATCTGAAGCCGGAGACCATTCCTTGTCAACATAGGCTTCAATGGCATGAACCAGGGCATCCATTCCAGTATACGCAGTTAATCGCGGCGGCATTGAAACCGTCATTTCAGGATCAAGTATGGCAAGCAAAGGTAAAAATTGTTCTTCAGCAAACGGCAGTTTGACATCATTGTCAGGATCGGCAATCACCGCCACTTTGGTCACTTCGGAACCGGTTCCGGCGGTTGTGGGAATCACAATGGCCGGCAGCAGATGGTCTGAGACATCCAGCAGATAAGCGCCCATGTGATCTGCTACTTTCCCGCCTTTTGTCATGAGCAGATTGGCCACCTTGGCCGTATCAATCACACTGCCGCCCCCCACCGCAATAAGCATATCACATTTATGTTTTTTCCCGAGCGCAGCACAGTCCTGGACCGTTTTGATCGTCGAATTGGGCGGAACCGTATCAAAAATGGCTGCAATTTTAATATTGGTTTTTTTAAATCCGTTTTTTACACGATCAACCGGCCCTGCTTTCACAAGAATTTCATCGGTAACCAGCAAGGCTCGTTTTTTGCCAAAACGAGCAACAGCATCTTCAATTGAATCAAGGATGCCAACACCATAAACCAGTTTAGTGGGAAGGGAAAATTCAAAATAATCAGGTAACATTTTTTTTTCCTCTATGGGTATAAGGGGTTTTTATAGTATTGCGTACTCTTTTGTCAAATAAATGGTTTCAATTGTGTGTTTGCTGTTTTATACCCTTCATCAATCAAACGCCTTGCCTGGGGCAAAGAAAAATTGATCAAGGATCTAAATCCCAGCATTTTGGACGGTGCCAGGGTAATGATATTGGGCTGCCCTTCAGGGCTGTTATATTTTTGATGATAAGTTGTTTTAAATGGTGGCAACGGCATATCCTGAAACCCTTTTGCCATGAGTGTGCTTTGATAGGGACCGGCAAGAAATTGCTCCAAAATGTGTTCTAAGGCTCTCAGGACATTTCTGGGCACAGCCTGGGGGGTGTGGCCCACCGGGGAAAGCAATACAATAATGATTTCATCCGCACCAAAATCCAGAGCCGGCTGCAGGAGCACATTGGCCATAATCCCGCCGTCCCAGTGGGGAACCCCATCAATTTTGTGCCATGGAAACAGAATGGGGATGGCGCTGGATGCCATGACATGATTCAGCTCAATTTGTGTGTTGTCAAAAAAACAGGGATTTGCCGTTTTAATATTAACAGTAGAAATAACGATCTTTGTCCGGCTGTTTTTCAAGACATCAAAATTTAAATATTCCAAAACCGCAGACTGCAGGGGTCGAGTATCCAAAAGAGGCTTGGGTGAGCGTCCGGATAATAGATAGGATAAAAATGGAATCAGGTTGAGCGTGTACATTTTTCTACGGTTAAAGGTGGTCCACAATTGGATCAGGGTTGAAACATCCAGGCCGGATCCGATACCGGCGGCGTTAATGGCACCCACAGATGTGCCGCAGATAATATCCGGTATCCAGTTTCTCTCTACCAGATATTTCCAGACACCGATCTGAAAAGCCCCCCTGGACCCCCCGCCGGAAAATATCAATGCCCGCTTCACAGGTTCACCATGTATGAAAGATAAAAAACAATCATTTGTCTATGCGCCTGTCACGCTGGACCATATTTCATTATGCCATGCTGTCTCCCGTTCGATCATGGTATCAACAAAAAAATCTATGTTATCGATGGTCTTGAACGACAGATATCCGTCGTAGATAAAATCAATAATCTCCTTTATACCAAACAGGGCCGCAGTGGTTTTAACTGTTTTTAACGACACCGCCACTATCCATTTTTTGCTCAACCCATGAAATATCCGGGTCACCTCAGCGCTCAGGTTGATCTGGTAAATTCGCTGGTCATAATTATCCAGGCTGACATAGATTTTTTGATACTCTTCCATGGTCATGGATTCATCCACGCCTGTTTCTATCATCTTTTTTACCATTAAATCGTCTTGTTCATCAGAAATATCGTGCAGCTCAATGACTTTGGTGACTGCGGTGAGCATATTTTTATATATCTTTCCGTCCAAAGCGTTATGAAGTTTTTTCATGCTGGTATCCCGGAATGAAAAATCTTCAGGTGCATATAATTTTTTAAAAAAGAAATTGCCAATTTTTGAAAACTCAGGATCTTTCTCAATGTCTTTGTACGTGCGATTGATTCGTTGGGATTGAAAATCCTGCAAGGCTCGTTTCAGCTTTAAAAAAGCCTGTGTTGACGTTACATTGCTGCCCATTGTGTTAACTCCCCAAAATCAGTCAATATGTTTGCCTGTTTGAAAAAATGAACCGTATCATTATTCCTTCTGTGTTATTGTTTGATCCATTGCCTGAATCGCTTCAAATTTTTCCAATTTTTTTTCAAGGATGTTGATGCGCTGGCTTAATTGGGAGACCTGATCTTTTGTTGCAAGGTTTGTGACAGACAATACGTCTTTTAATCGTTTGTCAATGGCATCGGAAATCCACTCTTTTATTGAGGCGGTATACCCGATGATTTCTTTTTTTAACCGGGCACCTTCTGATTTTGAAATTTCTTTGTTTTTGACAAGCCCCTTGACCATGGAGTCAATTTCATCTTCTGCCAGAACAAATGATCTTTGCCACAAAGATACATATCGTTTTGCATAATCGGTCAGAACATTCCCGCCCTTTCTGAACAACTGGATCAAAATGCCTGATGATACCGTACCGCCAGCTTTTCCCCTGGTTGTGGCAATGAGGCTTGACACGATTGACCCGGTGAGATCTTCGCCGGTTTCATTGTCAATGATGACAACATCTTTGCCCTGCTTGATCAACTCGGAAAGACGAGCCCTGGAGATATATTTCTTATCGGTTGTGTCGTAAAGCTTTCTGTTTGCATATTTTTTGATACGGTGCATGGTTGTCTCCAAAAAAGTCTTGTTTTAATAATCTGCCAGACTGTAGTCTCCATAGTCTGGCAGATTTTGTCAAGACACAGAACTGATAGTGGGTACTATACTGTTGTAGTTTCTGATTTTTCTTCAGTTATGGTTTTTTTACCTTCCGAAGCAACAGCTTCTGTTGTTACGGGAGCCGGATTTTCATCCTCAGCTGCAGCTTTTTTGGAGGCAGCTGCTTTCTTTGGCGCTGTTGTTTTTTTGGGTGCTGTTGTTTTCTTTGCTCCGGTTTCCTGGGACAGTGTTAAGGCATCTATTTTTTTATTTAATTCTTTGATGTTCGCATCAAGCCTGGCAACCTGCTCTCTGGAAGGCAATTTGATAATATCCATGAGTTGTGCGATCTTGGTATCAACCATCTCTCCCAGCCATTGTTTGAGTTTTTCTGTTTTTAAAAATGGAATCTCATTTTTCTTTTGTTGTTTGGCCTGGCTTTCTTTTTTTGTCTCTTCTTTTTTAGAAAGCTGCTCAACAATGGTTTCGGTAATATCTTTTCCTGTCTGTGTCAAAATGACTTTTACTTTTTCACCTTTTTTTATTAATTCAGCCAGTGTCTCCGGTGTAATATATTTTTTGGCCGCTGTATCAAAGAATCTTCCGTTTGCATATTTTTTAATGTTCAACATTTTTTTTCTCCTGAAACCTTATTTTTTTAATGGGTCCTTGTTAAATTGATCAATCGTTTGACTTATGCTGCTGTAAATTGTTTGTTCAGGGCATCAACCTTTTTATTGACACCATCTATTCCAGCAACCAGATTATCGATTTCATCTTTTGAAGGAAGGTTCAATTTTGAGGGAATGGAACCTATGCCGGCAGAAATTTTATTTTCAATGGTTTTTTTCAAAGGCAATTTGTCCAGATTTTTTTTCCCAATCGCAATAAAATCCTCAACAATCAGTCGTGCGTCATGGCCAATCCCCTCGTAAACCTTTTGGGTTTCAAGATTGATTCGGTCAAGTTTTTTGCGGACATCATTTTTGGTTGTATTCACCTTTTTCTGCCAGGTTTTCATACGGGCTGCTCTGGCTTTTTTAATCGCATCCTTGCTGTCATCAATGAGGTCGTCTATCCGCTTGACAGGATCAGCCTTAAGCTCTGTGAGAAAATCCCGGCCGGTTTCAAGTTGTTTTTTTACAAATTTTTCATTAATGGTTTTAACTTTGCTCTCAATTTTTTCTTTCATTTCATTTACAGTTTTTGCTACATAAAATTTGGATTCGGTTGTTGTTTTTTTTGTTGTCATGATCTGGGCCTCCTATAAAAAGTTTTGTGTAGAATCTGCGGTTCATATAACGCATTGTGTCATGGCAACAATATGATGCAGTGCGTTATCTTTGTCAAGAAAGTTTTTTATTTTTTTTATAAAAATTTAGCTTTATTATTGTCGAAAACGCTCCATTAGGCATAAAAATCAGGGCTGTTCAGTCTTTATACTTTTTTTTAAAAAAAAGAAAACACTAAAAAAAACAACCCTTCGATCGGAAAGTATTGCTTTTTAATTTCAGGAACGCTATGTTTTTTTTGTTCGATAAATTTAACAAAAGGCCTGTCAAAGAATTAACAGTCAGGGGGGTGACGATGTCCGAGACAATGACTCAAGCAGATAATTTCTGGTTAAGCATGGATGAACCGGTGAATCTTATGGTGATCACAGGATTTTGGGAGTTTGCAGAACCTCTTGATTACAATCGGCTGTATGCAACGGTTGAAGCCCGGCTGGCATCCTTTCCCAGATTCAGACAAAAGATAATCCGCCCCAAAACAGGCCTGGGATTGCCCAAATGGGTCACGGACAAACACTATGATCTTGCATCCCACCTGCATCGGGTGGCCCTGCCCGAACCCGGGGACAAGAATGAGCTGTCAGCCATGATTTCAGGACTCATGACCATGGCACTGGATCCCAACAAACCGCTTTGGGACATCCATTTAATAGAAAACTACGGCTCTGGATGTGCCCTTTTTTTCAGGCTGCACCATTGTATAGCAGACGGAATCGCCCTGATGCACGTGCTGCATTCCACAGCAGATACCGTGCCCGATGCCCCCTGGCCCAAGCAGCCATCCAAACAGACCACACCCCGAACAGAAATATCTTCGCTGTTTTCCTTTAATTCAATGATATCCACCGCAAAAGAGGCCATCCAAAAAGGCCAGGCCATCAGCAAACGAATCGTAAAAGAGATTGAAGCCGTATCTGCCAATCCCGGTTCCTTTAAAAGCATGCTTAAACTGGCTGTCAATCTTCCCTCTGATGTGACGGATGTGCTTTCAAGACATACGGTTATGAATTCTGACCCCAACACAGCATTCAAGGGAAAACTCCAGGTTGCCAAACAGGTGACCTGGACAGACCCCATCCCCCTTGACCGAATCAAACAACTGGGCAAAGCCATCAGCTCAGCAACATTGAATGATGTCCTTATCGCCACAGTCACAGGATCCATGAGACGGTATTTAAAAACCAGGAATACCCCCATCAACGAACTGGATCTGCGGGTAACCGTTCCGGTCAATGTTCGAAAACCCGGCACGGAATTTGAGCTGGGAAATAAATTCTCCCTGGTCTTCTTAAAATTGCCTGTTTATTTAGAAGACCCGATCCTAAGACTTCAAGAAGTCAAACGCAGAATGGATAAACTCAAAGGTTCTGCAGATCCCTATGTTAATTTCGGTTTATTGTCTGCCATTGGTTTTCTCCCATCGACAATCGCCCAAAAAGCAGCCCAGTTTTTCGGCAATAAAGCATCAGGTGTCCTGACCAATGTTCCCGGACCCAAAAAACCGCTTTATTTTGCCGGGAAACAGATCACCAACATCATGTTCTGGGTTCCCAGATCCGGCACAGTTGGCTTAGGGATCAGCATTTTGAGCTATAATGGAAAGGTGACCATCGGCATTGCATCTGACAAAGGACTGATGCCTGATCCGGAAACCTTGCTGGAAGGATTTGAGGAAGAGTTTAATTATTTAATTGATATTGTCCAATCCGGAAAAATCAACGAAGGCCCCCTGGTCCTGCACGATCGGTTTGCTGAAAAAAAACAGACCAAAGATGAACCCGCAACAAAAAAAGAAGTTGCAGCCCCATCAACAACACAATGCGAGGCTTATACAAAGGCAGGGAAAAAATGCCTTAAAAAAGCGGTTCAGGGCACCTCTTTTTGTAGCATGCACAAACAATACCAGAGTGAAGGAAGCCTTTTAAGTGATGTACGACAGATCATGAGAGATCTTACTGATTAATCACAAAGGACTCATAGAATTACAAATGGTTGAAAAAATACCTGAAAATATGGATGGGCGATTTTATGTGGATACCCATTGTATCAATTGTTCATTGTGTCCGCAAATCGCTGCTGATATTTTTGCAACCAATCATGAAGAAGGTTACGAATATGTCAAACGACAGCCCTGCAATGAAGCAGAACTTGAGCAGGTCGCTGAAGCGATCAGTCTCTGTCCTGCCAGCGCCATCCGGGACAATGGATAACCATGCCAGTATATACTCAGCATAGTTCAAATATTAGGTTTCAATTATAGAGGAGGAAGATGTGAAACACGTTATCAGTGTCAGCCTGGGGGCCAGTAAGGATGATTATGAATTTGAAACCGAATTTCTTGGACAACAATTTACCGTCACCCGTGTCGGGACTGACGGAAGCCGGGACAAAGCCGCTCAAAAACTATTGGAATATGATAAACAAGCATCTGTTATCGGCATTGGGCACATAAAATTTCCCCACACCATTGCACCGGGATATCTGACCAAAAAATATGAAGACAAAATCAAAACCCTGGGACAACGGATTCAAACTCCGGTTACCACCGGCAGCTCTTTGAGGGATGTCTCTTTTGAATGGGCCCTGCGGTTTGTGGAACATAAATTCAGCAATTATTTTAAAAATGCAAAAGTCTTATTTTTATCCGGCATGACCAGCTACAGGATTGCCAGGGTCATGGCTGAATATACGGACAATTTAACCTTTGCAGACCCTGTCATCGAACATGGTATTTCAAAACTGATCCATTCGATCCAGGGGCTTGAACGCTATGCCCGGGGCTCCCATGAAGTTCTTGACTGGCTGCCCGGCAAACGCCTGACATCGTCTGTGGTCCCTCTGCAGAAATGGAACAATTATGTGCTTAAAAAAGCCATGCAGAAAGCCACCATTATTGTGGTACCCAATTATAATTTTTATGACTATTTAAAAGACACGTCCATTGAAGAGCTGGGCGGAAAAACCATTATCACCTCAACCGCCTATGATGATCGGGTCGAATTTTTAAAAGCCCGGGGGGTTGATGTCATCATCGATACAACCCCAAAAATATTTGAGCGCGTGGTTGCCCCCAATGTAATAGAAGCACTGATCCTTGCCGCACTGGAAAAAAAATCAGACATGGTTCATCCGGATGATCTTATGGAAATCATCAGCATGCAGAAAATGGACCCCCGGATCGTTTATCCCTCGGGCCAGGAAAAAAGGATCAACCGGTTTGCCTTTGTCATTCATCCTTTGTCCAAAGAATTTTTAAAAAAAGACAAGGCTGTTGATTTTATCAGTGGGTTTACGCCCCCGGCATTTCTTGATGCGGTTGAAAAGGTGGTGGCTTATGCACCCCCATGGGTGTACTCAAAAGTAACCGGCATTCAATCTCCCACCGGTGCCAGGACCGAGGGCTGGCTGATTACCATTGGGGGAACCCCCAAACAGATGCTGGCCCACAGCCCGGAATTTACATACAAACGGTTGCTGCAGGCCGCCCGAATGGCCAAGCGGATGGGTGCCCAGATCATGGGCCTTGGCGCTTTTACAAAGGTGGTGGGCGATGCCGGCGTGACCGTGGCAAAAAAGGCAGATATTCCCATTACCACCGGCAACAGCTACTCTGCATCCGGAGCCTTGTGGGCCGGAGCAGATGCGGTCCGCCGCATGGGGCTGATCAAAATGGAACCCGGCAGGAAAATTGCCGCCAAAACCATGGTATTGGGCGCCTCGGGAGCCATCGGATCTGTTTGCTGCCGACTGCTGGCCAAAGCCTTTGACGAAGTGATTCTGGCCGGCCGGAATACAGCCAAGCTGCTGGCATTACAACAATCCATCCTGGATGAAACCCCGGGTGTTAAATTAAAGATTACAACCAAACCGGATCGGTACCTGTCGGATATGGATGTCATCGTCACAGCCACATCCGGTGCCGGTAAAAAAATCCTGGATATTACCAAAGTAAAACCCGGGTGCGTGATTACGGATGTGGCAAGACCCCTGGACCTTTCCCCGGAGGATGTGGCCAAACGGCCGGATGTGCTGGTCATTGAATCCGGTGAGATTGAACTGCCGGGAAACCCGGAAATGAAAAATATTGGTCTGCCGCGAAAAGTGGTTTACGCATGCCTGGCTGAAACCATTGTCCTGGCCCTTGAAGGACGGTTTGAGATTTTTACCGTGGGCCGGGAAATTGAATGGGAAAAAGTAAGGGAAATCTATAAAATGGGACTCAAACACGGCATGAAACTGGCAGCTATCTCCGGTGTAAATGGGGTTTTCAGTGATGAGGATATTTTAAAAGTCAGGGATTTGGCCATAGAAGCCAGAAAAACCGCCAGAAAAAATGCTGGAAACAGTCCCGGAAAAATAACAGATCAGGAAAGTGCAACCCATACTTGTTCAGGAGGTAAGGCGTGAAAAAAATAATCAATATCAGCCTTGGACCGGCGAGCGAAGATTACGAACTGGAAACCGAGTTCAGCGGGCAGCAGTTTTCCATTCAGCGATTTGGGACCGGAGAGGACCTGACCAAAGCTGAGGACCTGCTGTTAAAATGGAATAAAAATGCCGATGTCCTTTGCATCAGTGGCATCAAATACCCATCCACATTCGGAAACAGCGGCGTTACACATCAAAAAACACAAGAGTTGCTCCAATTATGTGACCGACTGCATACTCGTGTCGCCACAGGAGAAACCCTTTACCGGGTCAGCCAGGAATGGAGTATCAGAAACATACAGTTTAAACTGGGCAACAACTATTTTACCAATGCCAATGTCCTGTTTTTTTCAGGCATGGCAAACTCCACACTGGCAAGGGTCATGGCAGAATATACCGACAATCTGATGTTTGCAGACCCGATCATGGAAAACGATATCCCAAAGATCCTTCACTCCATAAAAGAATTGGAGTTTTATGCCAATAACGTCCGTGACTTTTTAAAAAAATTTCCCCTTGGGAAAATGGCATCGTCCAGAAAGCAGGTCAAGGCACTGAACCGTTACCAGATCAAACAGGCAGTTAAAAAAGCCAATGTCCTGGTCATTCCCCATGAAGGCTTTTATGACTATGTTGAAGCATGCATGGAAGAAGACCTTGACGGTAAAATCGTGATCACGACCACAGCTTACGATGACCGGGTTGATCTGCTCACCCAGCTGGGTTGCGAAGTCATCATTGACACCACCCCCCAATTGATTGAACCTGTGGTCGAGGATGTGGTGATTGAAGCATTGATGATTGCGGCCATGAACATATCAAAAGGCGGCGAAATGAAAGCCGACCTTTTGGAAATTATCAGTGAACAACGGCTGGATCCAAAGATTATCTATCCGTTTGAACCTGACAAACGTGTGAACCGATTTGCATATCTGATTCATCCGCTTTCACAAAAACATCTGGAAAAAGTTAAAGCCGTTGAAATACTGTCTTCGTTCTACCCCAAAAGCATGGATGTGGTGGAAAAGCTGATGGCGTACTCCCCGCCATTTATCTATTCCAGGGTTAAAGGGATAAAATCTCCCACCGGTGTTGAAGCTGAAGGATGGCTGATCACCATCGGAGAAACAATCGATGAAATGCAAAAACACCCCCCGGAATTTACCACAAAAAAAATAATGGCTGCTGCCCAAAAAGCCAAAAAATTAGGCGCCCAGGTCATGGGTATTGCCATGATGCCCAAAGGCATGCACGGCACGTCTCTTGAGGTTGGCAAGCATGCGGCACTTCCCATTACAACCGGCAACTCCTACACCGCATCCACAGCATTATGGGCAACAGCAGAAGCGGTTCGACTGATGGGCTTAAGCAAGCTTAAAAACGGCAAGGTGCTGCGGGCCAAAGCCATGGTAATCGGTGCCACAGGTGATGTCGGTGCCATCTGTGCCCGGCTTTTGGCCACAGCATTTGAAGATGTTTACATTGTCAGCCGGAATATGGCAAAATTATTGGCACTTCAAGAAAGCATTCAAAAAGAAAAACCAGCGTTAACCCTTCATACCGCCACCCGGGCGGATCGATACTTAGATGACATGGATGTGGTGGTTATCGCCAGTTCCGGTGCCCGGAACAGTATGGATATCATGCGGGTCAAACCCGGATGCGTGATTACGGATATTACCCGCCCCATGATCTTCTCACAAAAAGATGTTGCCAAACGGCAGGATGTGCTGGTGATCACCGGCGGCGAGATTGAGCTGCCGGGCGATGCCATTGAGATGAAGGATATCGGCCTGCCCCCTGGCGTGGCCTATGCAGGACTTGCAGAAACCATTATCCTGGCGCTTGAAGGCAGATTTGAAGAATTTACCAAAGGCAGCAATCCCGAGTGGAAAAAAGTAAAGGAAATCTATAAATTAGGAATCAAACACGGCATGAAATTATCTTCTATTTCAGGCGTTGATGGCCCGTTAAACAAGGATGATATCAACCGTGTTAAAGCCCAGGCCCTTGCAGAAAGAAAAAAATTGAAACAAAGGGGAAACCAATAAACAAAACATGAAACTTGTTGCTAAAGCTCGGCAGTTCCGGAAATCAGCCGTTCGATTTGTGGTGAATGAACTGCCCACCCATGTGATTAATATCAGCTATGATACCTACAGCCGGATCTATAAAGGTCAGCTCACACTTGGCCTTCCGGTGGCCCCGGAACTGATCATCAGCCAGGAAGAGATTAAAACCAATGCCATCGGCAAACTGGCACTGACACTTTACCATATATTTCATCGAGTCCCCCGAACCAGTATTCCCCGGACTGCCATCAAGTCTATCCTGCACAGTGAACTAAAAAAAGACAGGATTCGACTCACCGAAAAGGTTATTCTTTTAACCCGGGAAGAACTCGAATATATTGCCATAGATCTTCTCAAAATCAACCCTTCTTTTTTTAAAACCATTTACGATGAAGCCTTTCGTCGAAACATTGTAAAAGAAACATTAAAAAATTCCTGCCAGCCCGCCTATTTTGAAAGTGAGGTTGATGAACAAGAAAACAATGGCCGGGGAGATTATGAGATTGTCTATTACAGGGACTTTACAGAAGAAGGTAAGGAAATCAGGTTTCGCCGGCTGTTGAGCATGGAAGATGTCACGGCAGGGGATAACAACCCCTCTGTCATCCTGGTTCCCGGATTTGCAAACAATTCAAATTGTTATAATCTGAACAACCAATATTCCATTGCAAAAAACATTGCAGATAAAGGCAATTGGGTTTATCTGTTTGATCCGCGGGGGGTGGGGGTGAATGCCGGCCGATTTGATCCCAGTTATACCGTGGATACCCTGATTGATTATGACCTTCCCACGGTGTTAAATTTTGTGACCCAAAGAAGTTGCGGCAAACCCTCTATCCTTTTAGGGCACAGCATGGGCGGGCTGGTATCTGAAAACATGGTCCTCAACTGGGCCATACGTTGTGATTTTGATAAAATAAAACTGCCGGATCTCAACAAAAAAGCCTTGGATAAAGTCCTGGTATCAACACAGATCGCCCAGGCCTCATTAAAAACGGTAAAAGCAGTCATCACCCTGGGATCTCCCCGGTGTTTTGATAAAAAGTCCCATATATTTTTCCCTTCTGCGCTCTGGTTAAACCATTTATCCAGAATTTTCAAATTATCTCATATCCCGATTCAGGAAGTCTCACGACTGTTGACACAACTGCCAGTGTTCAAATCTATCACCCGATCGATATCCAATCAAGATATCGGAGGACTGAACTTTCTAATCTCTCCGGAAAATCATAAAGATGATAAACAATTTATCGAACGATACTTTGAACGGGCCATGGAATCCATTCCTCTGGGACTGGGGTTCCAGTTTCTCAAAGCCGTATATGACGGGAATGGATTCAAACGAATGGACCCGTCTGCATTGAACTACACCCATCACTTTTCTTTTTTTCCAAAAGATATTCCATTGTTCCATTTCTGGGGCGCCAAAGACTGCCTTGCTCCGTTGGAAAATATACGCTATAGTCAATCCTACCCTCACAAGTACAAAAAGGTTTACCGACTTGAGCGAGTGGAGGATTTGAAAAAAGTAGAAATTTTACCGGAACAAAGCCAGCTCATCGATTTTGTTATTGAAGGGGCCAATCATCTGGATCTGCTTTATGGGAAAAAAGCGCAGGAGCTTGTTCATCCCCTGTTTGAGCAGATCATTAAAAATGTCTGGGCCGACTGGTCTTATGAAGATCAGGCAAAAATTGCACCCGATGCTGCTGAATGCATTTCAAACCTTGTTGTGGATTAGAAAAAAACACTTTTTTTCTGATCGAAAGCCTGACTTTTTATGCTGAGCTTAAAGGATTTTGATGTTGTCGGCCGGACATACCGGAACATCAACCGCTACCGCCAGATATTGACCATCCTTTTTAAGTATGGCTTCGGCAATATCATTGATGCCCTGAAAATAGACCAGTATCTTGAAATCGGCCTAAAAATGATCTCCAGGACAAAACCTGAGCGGGTTGAACGTCTAACCCCGCCCCAGCGGGTCAGGCTCTTGTTTGAAGAACTTGGCACCACCTTTATTAAATTTGGACAAATCCTTTCCACCCGGCCCGATCTTATTCCACTGGACTATATTTTTGAACTGGAAAAACTTCAGGACAATGTGCCGGAATTTTCATTTCCCGATGTTCAAAAAATCCTGAATAAGGAATTCAGCCTTCAAGACGACCCGTTCCTTTCCATGGAGGAAACCCCATTTGCCTCAGCATCCATCGGTCAGGTGCATCGGGCAAAATTGAAAACCGGTGAAACCGTTGCCGTTAAAATCCAGCGGCCCGGCATCAGAAAACAGATCAAGGTGGATCTTGAAATCATGAACCATCTGGCCACCCTGATGGAACGTCATATCGAAGATCTTTCGTTTTTCAGACCCGTAAAAATCATTGAAGAGTTTGCCTCAACCCTTGAAAAGGAACTGGACTATACCCTGGAAGCATCCAACATGGAACGGGTGGCCCAGCAATTTGTCTTTGATTCAAACATTCACATCCCAAAGGTTTATCTGAGCAGAACCACGGAAATTGTTTTGTGCATGGAATACATCCAGGGCATCAAAATTTCAGACGTGGAGGCCCTGGATCAAGCAGGCATGAACCGAAAGCTTTTAACCCGGCAGGGTGCGGAATTTATTTTAAAACAGGTGTTTGAATACGGATTTTTCCATGCTGACCTTCATCCGGGCAATTTGTTTGTCCTGCCCAATAATGTGCTGGGCCCGGTGGATTTCGGGATGATGGGATTTATGGACCGTCGGGCCAGAGAGGTGTTTATTGACCTGATTGCCAGTGTTGTTACTCAAAACCCGTCCGCCACCGGTCATTACCTGCTGGAACTCACCGAATATGATGAAGAACCGGATATGCGATTGCTGGAGCGGGATCTGTCGACATTCATCAGCCAATACCTGACCAAAGCCTTAAAGCATATTCATATGGGACGTCTGTTACAGGATCTGTTAAAGATTACAGTGACGC
Organism: Pseudomonadota bacterium; assembly: GCA_043827005.1. GTDB lineage: Bacteria > Desulfobacterota > Desulfobacteria > Desulfobacterales > Desulfobacteraceae > Desulfobacula. The sequence goes on from JBDRPM010000080.1 coordinate 24,759, forward strand.
ACAAGCTTCGGTTATACCCGGATACGTTTTTGATGATGAAATCCTTTGCCGCTGTCGAAGGGGTTGCCCACAGGCTTGACCCGGATTTTGACATGGCCGGCTATGCTGCCCCGTTTATTAAAAAGAAAAAAATGGAACGGTATGCGCCCAAACGGATTTCAGAAGATTTAACCAGGGTTGCGGTTGAATCCCTTCAATTGCTGCAGGAAGTGCCCAGAGATTCGATTTCCATTCTCCGTCAGGCCAGAAAAGGTAAATTTGTTCTGGGTTTTGATATCCAGAAACTGGACAAAATTCTGGTGTCTTATCGCCGGGAAAGTCACAAATTATCCGTCTCTATAATCATCTCTTCGCTGATTATCGCTGCGTCTCTTCTTCTGAGCTTTAAGGTTGCCCCCCTGATTTTCGGTGTTTCCATCCTCGGCATGAGCGGTATCGCCGGTGCTGTATTACTGGGATTGTGGCTGTTTGTCCGACCCGGGAAATAACCCAAAAAATTTTTTGCATCCCCAATAGACGGTCCTGATCTGTCTTATTCGATAATCAAAAGCCCAACCACCATATGCCCCTTGTGTTTACCGGGTTCAGGCTCTGAGATATGTATTATTTGTGTTTGATGGAGCATTGGATTGACGGTTACCTTATCCGGATGATATTTCATACTTAAAATATCCCCTGCCCTGATGTGCTGCAGCACTTTGGAATCCTTGCGGACCAATATGCCAAATCCCTTTGAAGAAAAATCCGTCAGCTTGAAATAATAGGCGATTTCATTATTTGCCGGGGTAAATTCAACACTTGCGTTATTCTGGCTTTCCGATCTTGGTTCACACCGTAGGTCTACTTTTTTTTCATCATGAGGGTTATTATTTTCCATGACCAGTTAAATCCCTATTTTATTTTGGATGCTCAAAAATTATAGGCTTTTATGCCCGTCCCGTCAAATTGGATTTTTATATGGTGACCGAATCCGGCAAACCAGAAGAGCACACCCAGGTCGGACATAAGGGAATTTTCTGGCTTCAGCTGGTCCGACATGACGATACTGCGCAAAAAAGATTTAAATTATCAAGTATCTGTGGTCTGAAGCTTTTGAACCCTTGAAAGATGTAAATCACAGAAAAAATGAGAAACTGGTAGATGTTCAGAAAACCGTCGTTTGCTGAACCGTAGGCCGTCTATTTTTATATTATAAACGGTAAAATCAGGAATCTGCTTTTATTGAACTTTATATCCTATAAAAATGAATGGGTGATTTTGTTAAAATAGATTTTTATATATTATAGAGTTTATAGTGAAAGATTGGCTTATGATGACGGTTTCAGTCCATATAATTTAATATCAAATGATAAAATATTATTCTTCCCGCCACAAGATATGGAGTCAGTGTATAATTAAAAGATCAGTAGAATGATCCTGCAATTCTTCAATTTCTGAAAGTCTTGAAAAGCGTTTCATATATAGCCGTTATTTTTTTTGATTATTCTTTTTTTTCATTTCTATATACCAAGCTTCTTTGACATAAAGTTCATCTCTACAGCCTGGACACATACCATGACTAAAAGAGGCATCAGAGTTTTTCTCAATATGCGATTCGAGGTTGTTCCAATGACCTTCATCATCCCGAATTTTCTTACAATTGGCACAGATAGGGAGTAAACCACTCAATGTTTTTACTTTCTCAAGTGCCTTTTGAAGCTCTTTGATTAGTTTTTCTCGTTCTTCTTCTATCAATTTACGATCAGTGACATCCCTACCAACACCATTAAAGCCGATCAGATTGTCATCAACGTCGAAAATTGGATGACCAGAACTCTCAAAGTATCGAGTTGACCCATCTTTGTGAATAAAACGTAATCCAATATTAGACCATCCTTTCTTCTGATCTACTAATTCCTGAAATGATTTCTGACCCCCATCTTTGTCGTCAGGATGCATTAATGAGAAAAAAGGATTGCCTGTAATCTCCCCTACCGTATAACCAAGGAGTTGTTCTATTGATTTATTCATGAAGGTGTGAACACCTTTAATATCAAGAGACCAAACCGAATCAACAGTGGATTCCACTAACTGTTGATACTTCTTCTCACTCTCCAGCAATGCCTTCTTTATCCGCTCATTTTCTTTTTTTAATACCCTCTGGTTAAGAACATTCTTTACCGCTGAGAACAATTCTTCCTGTTCAAACGGTTTTTTTAAATAATCATCAGCTCTCATCCTGAGTGCTTTTACAGCAGATTCAGTTGAGGCATCGCCGGTCAAAATGATCACCGAAGTATCTATTTCTTTATTCTTTATGTTTTCAAATACCTGGAAACCATCCATCCCCTCCATGAATATATCTAGAATAACAAGGTCAAACGCATTCTTTGTTAAAAAACATAGAGCTTCATTGCCGCTGTTGCATGTGTCTACTTCATAGCCTTGGGTGCTTAGCAGCGTTTTTATACTGACACATAATCGGAGTTCATCATCTACTATGAGAATTTTTGGAATTTTGCTAACTGAGATCCTTTGTAAATCTATCTCCTTATTGTTTTGTTCTACTTTGGTGCTCTCTAATTCCTGAATCCGTTGTTCCAATTCTTCATAGGTCGGTTTTTTAGTCATATGAAATTCCTTTTAATGTCGAAATGGACCTGACCTTTAGAACAAAAGGCTTGTACATAACACGCAAATCATAAAATTAGCAGAATACTTTTACTATTCAAATTACAGGAATACATATTGTGATGCAAGACAAATACATTATCAGAAATGATATTACACTTTATAGGCAAGTGGAAAATCATATAAAGCAAAATCACAATCAAGTTAATTGGAGACACAGTAGAATGATCTCAGAACCCGGGAAATATTTTTTCAAAATCTCTTAAAATCAAGTTGATCTATAAAAATCCTATGGGAAAATGTTTTTGATTAATGTTGGCAGAAAATATAGTTTAAGGCCGCGTTCACGATTTATCTATTTCTTCAGTGTCAAATTTGAATAGCGTTAAAAGCATATTCACCATCTTTTTATTTCTTGCTACAATATGCTCCTTCTTCCATTGAGCTGAACCTGCCAAACAAGTATCCTCACTGTTGGCCTCAAAAGTGGTTTTGTTCAATGCAAGGCCATTTTTATAACCGATAAAAATCTTATTGCCAAGAATATTTGCTTCTGTCTTGCTTTGTTTTTTTATAAAGGACTGATTCGATAATCTTGAATTATAACCACTTAATGTAAGATTTCCGAAGCAATGAACAACTTCGTCCTTTATTTTCTCGGCCTCTTCTTTATCACCATCCGCGATCATATCAATCCAGTCCTGCGGAATATTGTTTCCTTTAGGGAAAACATGCTCAATTGTCCAGACATAGAGCCCTTTTTCATTCCGCGCCCAAAGGTTGGGCGCATATTCCCGAGAGTGATTAGTTTCGTCCAATTTGGCCAAAGCATAACGTGCCATGCCTTCATTATTGTCATAAATATTATCAGACAAATTGCTTTCAAGAGTTGCTAAAGTTGATGGCTTTCCTCTACCTGTAAGTATTTCGTTCGTAATGAACTGAAAACTCAATTTCTCACCGGCAGATATTTTGCTTTGACACTTTTCAATTAGGTCTATGTTTATTGCATCAAGGTCGCGTGTGTTTGGATAATCTGTGATGTTACGGCGGAAGTAATATTTGCACAACAGATCGACCACTTTTTCAAGCAAATCATTATCGTAAAACGATTCAGTATTTAACGAAAAAAGGTATAGCAAGAATGTATATGAAGCAGCGGCTCCAATTCTTTCAAGATTTACCAGAGAGTCATTTAGAACAGATACAGTGTATTTTTCTGGCTCAATCAGTTGGTTGTAAATCTGTGCCTTTTCATTTAGCTGCCTAAAGATGCTATCTGCATCTTTTTTTATTAGTTTTTCATAAATTGTGATAATTGTTGATGTGGTAGCCTTTGTTATCCTCTCAATTTTTATTGCCGATTCGAATTTAAATGCATTATAAAACTGCCTTAAAAACCTGTCCTGCTCTTTATCCGTGGGTAAATATTCTAAAA
>JBDRPM010000081.1:0-14944 GCA_043827005.1 Pseudomonadota bacterium
TTCGGCGGCAAGAAACCGCATCCGCAATCTCTGGTTGTGGGGTGTGTCACAACGCTTGGTGATTTCACCCCTGAAAGAATCGATGAATTTATCAATATCTGGAAAGAGACCAAAGCGTTTGTGGACGAGGTTTACATCCCGGATCTTCTGGCAGTGGCTTCTTTTTATAAGGACTGGGGTGCAATTGGCGGCAATAATGTAAATTATCTGGCATATGGTGATTTCCCGCAGAAAAATATCGATGACGATTTGCTGCTTCCTGCCGGTATTCTGGCCGGGAATTTAAAACCAGCGGCCATTGATACCACTTTGATCACTGAAGATGTGACCCGGGCATGGTATGAAAAAGGCAGTGCCAAACATCCGTATGATGGTGAAACCAAACCGATCAAGGGTGAAATTACATACAACACCGATGATAAATACTCATGGCTCAAGGCACCCAGGTATGACGGGAAATCTGCCGAGGTTGGTCCACTTGCAAGAATGCTTGTGGCATACACCAGTGGTCAAAAAGATTGCAAAGCATTGATTGACCATGTATTAAAAACGCTTAATGTCGGTGTGGATGCACTTTTTTCCACATTGGGCAGAACAGCGGCCAGAGGGATTGAAACCGTTGTTGTCGGTAATGCCATGGAAGGATGGATCAATAAGCTTAAATCAAATATCGCGTCTGGTGACAAAAAGACGTATCAACCCTGGACAATGCCTGACAAGGCACGGGGCTTTGGCTTGAATGATGTTCCAAGAGGCGCATTGGGTCACTGGATCGAAATTGATGGCGGTAAGATCAAAAATTACCAGTATGTTGTTCCGTCTACCTGGAACTTTGGACCTGCAGATGCAAAAGGTCAGAAAGGACCTCTGGAAAATTCATTGATCGGCACACCCATTGCTGATCCAAAAAAGCCGCTCGAAATTTTAAGAACAGTTCATTCGTATGATCCGTGCATCGCTTGCGCCGTTCATGTCATTGATCCGCACACCAATGAAACATATAAGATCAGAGTAATGTAATCGATTGATAAAAAAAAGGTTCCGGTATAAACTTACCGGAACCTTTTTTTATCTGGTAAAGGAAATTTGATGAACGATAATATTACAATTTTAGGGGTCGGCAACACCCTCTACCGGGATGATGGTATCGGCATACGGGTGGTTGAAAAACTGGAAAAAGAATACGATTTTCCAGAAGATGTACTGGTGGTGGATGGCGGCGTGCTGGGAATTAACCTTCTGGGGATTATTTCCAATGCCGGTCGGCTGATTGTGGTGGATACGGTTTTGAACCATGGCCAGCCAGGGGATCTTCACCGGCTGGAGCATGAGCAGATTCCCCACCGGATTCTGGCTAAAAATTCCCTTCATCAGGTTGATCTTATCGAAGCACTCACCCTTTGCAGTGCCCTGGATCATGTACCCCAGACCACTGTTATTGGCATAGAGCCCAAAGATTTGAACACGCTTTCAGAAGACATGTCCCCGGAAATAGAAGGCAGGATTGATGACCTTACCCAGGCGGTTTTGGATGAGCTTACCCGGCTGGGGGGACGTTATTCCAGAAAGGCAGCTTAAGTTAAACAAGGACTTAAGCGGCCTTTTTCTTTTTGAGTGAACCCTTAATATTTGAATTTGCTGACAATCTGGCTGAGTTTGGCAGCCATTGCCTGGAGCTCCCGGGCACTTTTTTCAACATGCTGGCTGTTATTAGAGATTTCATTGGAAGACGTGTTCATGGATGCAATATCGGAATTGATGGCATCAATAACTTTAACACCTTGACATACATTCTGATTGACAGTTTCAATGCCCTGGGAAGACTGGCTGATATTGCTTGATATCTCATTTGTCGCAGCAGACTGCTCTTCAATGGCTGTTGCAATGGTGGCGATGATCTCATTAATATCATTGATGATTTTAGAGATAGACTGTATCTCACCAGTGGTTTCTGCTGCTGTATTCTGGACCCCTTCAATTTTTTCCCTGATATCTGCAGTTGCAGCAGCTGTCTGGTTGGCCAGCTCCTTAATTTCATTGGCCACTACAGAAAAGCCTTTGCCGGCTTCTCCTGCTCTGGCAGCTTCGATTGTGGCATTCAGGGCCAGCAGATTGGTTTGATCTGAGATTTCATTAATTGTATTGGTCACCTCTCCAATTGAAATGGCAGCTGCGCCAAGAAGGTTCATTTTTTTTGTTGCAGTTGAGGCTTGAGTGACGGCTTTGACGGTAATTTCCCGCGCTTTTTCTGAGTTTTTGGCAATTTCATTAATGGTTGATGTCATTTCATCGGCAGCATTTGCAACCATATTGGTGTTGTTCATGGTGGTTTCGATGGTTTGGGAAATGGCCTGCATATTGGCTCCCATCTCTTTTGAGGCTGCAGCAACGGTATCGGCTTTTTGAGAGCTGTCTTCAGCTGTATTGGCAAGCTGGGTTGCAATATCAAGCAGTTTATTTGAAGAGCCGTCAATCACCTTTGTATCAGAAGCAACATCAGAAATGACGATCTGAAGATTATCCAGAAATGAGTTAAACCAGGTGGACAGTTCACCCAGTTCATCCTTGCTTTTTATTGCAAGGCGCCGGGTCAAATCACCTTCTCCCTGGGCAATATCTTTGAGTCCATCCACAACATGGTTAAGGGGTTTGATGACAAAAAAGGAAACCAGAAAAATGATTCCGGCAACCAGGACTGCGGTAATCAGAATACCCATCATCATCAACAGGTCCCTTGTTTTGGTTGCTGCTTGAAAAATTTCAGAAAAAGGTGCGGTGGCAGCCGTAATCCAGCCGGTTAACGGGTCCTGCTTAACCCCAACCATTTTTTTGATGCCATTGTATTCATAGGTGAGCACCCCGTTTTTCATTTCCAAAATTTTTTGGCCAAAATCGAATTTGCTGATATCCAGCTTCATAATTTCGTTTTTATCCGGGGGATAGGCCAGCACCAGCCCTGCCGGGTTGATCAGGTACACATAGCCGGTTTGTCCCACTTTAACCGTGTTGATATGGGTTTCAGTGAAGGCGCCCAAATCAACCACTGCGTATAAAACCCCTTTGATGGTTCCGGAAACACTGACCGGTGAAGAGATCACCAAAATGGGTTTGCCTGATGTTTTGCTTTGTAATGGCTCGGATATAACGGTTAAACCTTTCATGGATTGTTTGAAATAATCGCGGCCAGATACATCAACCTTGCCGATGTTTTCAACACTGGAGGACGCAACAACCATGCCCTGGTCATTGGTCAGGCGCATGCCGTCGAACACCTTGTGCTTGTCAATGTATTGCTTCATTCGTTCGCTGGACCGGGTTGCATAGGCATCTTTATCCGAAGAGTCCAGGGTCATGGTGACAACATCCATCTTCGACCAGGTTTCAAGCTCTATTTTGTTACGTTCCATCCAGGTGTTAATTTTAGAGGCCATGGATTCAGACTGATGAATAATCTGGTCTGTAACCGTTTTTTCAAGACCTTTCCTGGCATTCAGATAGGCCACGACAATAGAAGATGTCAATCCAATAATAACTAAAATGACCAGCGGGATAAGCAGTTTTGCTGTAAGTCGTAGTTTCATAACAATGCCCCCTTATATAAAATTTAGTTTTTAATCAGGTTTTTATTAATCTTCAAGGTTTGATATCGTCTAAAACACGCCTCACGGTCTGGGCCAGTTTTGAGAGAATGATCGGTTTCATCAAAAAGGCTTTGATTCCCATTTTTTTGGCAGATGCCGCATCCAGCATTTCGCTGAAGCCCGTGCAGATGATAATGGGGAAATTGGGGTTTGATTCCAGTATTTTTTTAGACAATTGCTCGCCGGTAAGGCCCGGCATGGTCAGGTCGGTTATGAGCATGTCAAATTGATCCGGATGGCGGGAAAGCAGGTTAAAGGCTTGTATGGAATCATTTTTTTCTACAACATGATATCCCAGCCGTTCAAGCATGCGGGTTTCGATTCTGCTGACATGTTCTTCATCATCCACCAGTAAAATCCGTTCGGTCCCTTTTGGCATGTCTGGTTTTTGTATGATTAATTCCTAGGTTGTTTCCTGCAGAACAGGAAGATAGACCTCAAAGCAGGTTTCTTTGCCGGGAATGCTGTGTACGAAAATTTCACCCTTTGTATTTTTTGCAATACCGTGAACAACGGACAGGCCTAATCCTGTGCCTTTATTCAGTTTTTTGGTTGTAAAATAGGGGTTGAAAATATGATGCAAAATATCTTCTTTAATGCCCATGCCGGTATCATGGATTTTTAAGCAGACATAGTCTCCGGGTAAGATGTGCTGATCGCTAAGGACCGGAAAGGAAACGCTTGTTTCTGAAAGGGTGATAGAAAGAATACCCCCGGATTCTTCCATGGCATGATAAGCATTGGTAACCAGGTTCATGATCATCTGGTGGATTTGGGATGGATCAGCCATAACCGGTCGGCAGCCGGTATCGATATGTTGATTGATGGTTATGGTTGAAGGGAGAACTGAATTGGTCAGGCTGATGGTTTCTTTTAAAATGTCCTGGATTTTAACGGGTTTGATTTCCTGATCCATTTGGCGGCTGAAGGTGAGGATCTGTTTGACCAGTTCTTTGGCCCGCAGGGCGGCTTTAAATATTTCATCCACTGCTTCAACACCGGGATCTGTCGGGAGCATGTCTTCTTTTAACAATTCAGCAAACCCGATGATGGGATACAAAATATTGTTAAAATCATGGGCAATGCCGCCTGCCAAAGCGCCTACAGCTTCCATTTTCTGGGATTGTCTGAGCTGTTGTTCCAGTTTCTGGCTTTCCTGCTGGGCCAGCTCCCGTTCTTTGATTTCCAAAAGCAGTTGATCATTTGCAATGCTCAGCTCATTGACCCGTTGGGCCACTAGTTCTTCCAAAGCCTCTTTTTCATTTCGAAGTATGTCTTCCGCTTTTTTGATTCTGAGCATGGCTTTGACCTGGGCTGCCAGTTCTGATTCATCAACGGGTTTGGTCAAAAAAGCATCTGCCCCCAGGTTTAAGGCTTTCACACGGCTTTGGGAATCGGTTCGGACGGCTGTGAGCATGATGATGGGGATATGGGCGGTTTGATCAAGTGTCTTTAATTGTTTGCAGACTTCAAATCCATCCATTTCAGGCATGTGGATATCTAACAAAATGGTATCCGGTTGCTCGCTGATGGCTTTTTGAATCCCTTCCCGGCCTGAAAGGGCAGTGATAATGTCATGGTTTGAAAGGAATAATTTTAATAACGCCTTGATCGTGGTCAGGTTGTCAGGATTGTCATCAATGGCCAATATCCGCCTCATGGTTCCTCCTTGTGCGGTGTTGTAATCCAGGAATTGATTGTATTCATAATGGTTTCAGGATCGATGGGTTTGGCAATATAGTCATCACATCCGGCTGCCAGAATTTTTTCCTTATCACCCTTCATGGCCTGGGCTGTGATTGCCACCACTGGAATGTTGGCTGTGGTTTTGTTTTTTTTCAGCGCAGTCATCACTGAAAAGCCATCCATTCCGGGCAGGGACATATCCAGTAAAATCAGATCCGGTATAAGCTGCATGGCCATTTGAATCGCCTGCTCCCCGTCAATGGCTTCCCTGATGATATTTTTTTTTTCAATAACCGCTTTTAGGGTTGCCATGTTGTCTGGATTGTCTTCCACGACCAGGATAACAGGCAGCCCATTCTCTCTGGATGGGGAAGGGGGGCGAAAAATGGTCGCATCGGGTGAAAGGGTTTTTGGTTCACAGCCGCAGGGGGCTGCGATGCTCAGCATCTGCCTGACCTTATTGACCAGTTCTTCTTTGTCCACATCTCCTTTTTGAACCAGTTGCTGGATATTATTTGAACTGAGCCGGTTTAAATCATCTTCTGTCAGGTCTTTTGCCGTCAGGATAAGGACCGGGATTTTTCTGGTCACAGGCGTGCTGCGAATGGTTTCCAAGACCTGGAAGCCGTCAATATCCGGCATCATCAAGTCCAGGATAATGCCTTCCGGAATGGTGTGTTGGACATAATCCAGGGCCTGTTGACCGTCATGGGCCACATCCACGGTGATGCCCCGGGCTTCTAATACGCTTTTAACCTGGATAATGGCAGCATCATTATCTTCCACCATCAGGATTCTGTTCATTTGGCGGATGCTCTTTTGGTCAAGCGTGACTGCATTGGTCCTGGTTCTGTGAGGGATCAGCCCTTTTTTCCCGATCCGGGTTAAAATTTTCTTGATATTTAATATTAATTGAGTGGCAGTGGCATTGCTTTTGACAAGGATGGAGGACACCTGCTGCTCAAGCTTTTCCTTTTCATCAGGGGTTAAATCTTTTGCCGTTACCACGATGACGGGCAGGTTCTCTGTGGCAGGATGGCTCCGAAGAGATTTCAACAGTTCAAATCCATCCATTTCCGGCATCATAAGATCAAGAATCAGAATATCGGGCAGCACGGTCTCAAGGATCGTAAGACAGTTTTTGCCGCTGTCGGCCTGCAACACTTTCATCCCTTCGGAAACAAGGATCCGGGCAATATGGGTCCGGTCAATATCATTGTCATCCACCACCAGTACAGAGGACGGCAGATACCCATATATTTTATTGATTTCCCTGATCAGCATATCTTTGCAGACCGGTTTGCTGATGTATCCCACGGCTCCCAGCGCAAACCCGGTATCTTTTTCATCTGAAGAAGAGATGACAATGACCGGGATGCCTGATGTTGAGGGGTCATGTTTTAAGGCATTCAATACTTCCCATCCATCCATTTCCGGCATGATGATATCCAGGGTGATGGCAAAGGGCTGGTGCTCTCTGGCCAGTTCGATGGCTCTGGCGCCTGAGGTCGCTGTCAGGGTATGATAGCCTTCATCTGAAAAAGCGGTTGATATGGTTTCAAGAATGGCAGGGTCATCATCCACAATCAGTATGGTTTTGTTCTGCCGGTCATCGGTCTTTTTGCCGGGGCGTGCAATGGTTTTTTCAAAAACATGTTTTTCTTTAACATATTTTTCTTTTCGGTGGCCGGTAAAGACAATCGGCAGGGAGACCATAAATTCAGATCCAATGCCAGGCGTGCTGGTGACATGGATGGCGCCTCCCAGCAGCCTGGCTGCTTTACTGGCAATGGCAAGTCCAAGCCCGGTGCCTTCAAATTTTCGGGTGGAAGCCCCGTCCACCTGGCGGAATTCTTCAAAAATGGCGGCATGGTCTTCTGATGGGATACCGATACCGGTATCCTTTATCACAATAGTAATGTTGTCCTGTGTCTTTTGAGCAGATATGACCACGCTTCCTCGATCCGTAAATTTCACAGCATTGCTAATGATGTTCTGTAGGATTTGATGAACCCTGGATTCATCACTTTCAATGTCTGGCAGATCATTTGAAATCTGTTTTTCAAGCAGGATGTTTTTTCCGCAGGCCAGGGGGGCAATACTTTCCATGATGTTGTCAATTAAAGATGCAATGGAAAAACAAGTCGGGTTCAGATCCATTCTGCCTGCTTCTATTTTGGACAGGTCAAGAATATCATTGATCAGGTATAACAAGTGCTTTCCATTGCGCTCGATGATTTCAAGGTAATTGATCTCCTCATCTGATAATTTGTGTTTTGTCTGGACAATTAATACTCTGGACAGGGCATTGACAGAATTTAACGGGGTTCTGAGTTCATGGCTCATATTGGACAAAAATTCACTTTTCAGGCGGTTGGATTCTTCCACCTTCTGTCGCTGGGTTTCAAGTTCCCTGTTTTGTTCCTGCAATTCATTTGACTGTTGCTGGAATTCCTGGTTTAGCGCCTGCAGTTCTTCGGCTTGAGCCTGCAGTTCTTCAGTCTGGGTCTGCAGTTTTTCATTGGCTTCCTGGGCGGTTTTGAGCAGATCTTTTATCCGGTCGTTCTGGGTTGCTGTCTGCAGCATCAGGGAAATGATTTTGCCGGCAGTGATTAAAAAGGTTTGTTTTATTTTGGTGATCGGTTCAAACGAAGCGATTTCAAGCACGCCCAAAAGGGTGCCTTTAAAAATCAGGGGAATGGCAAATATGGCTGCAGGCGGCCGGCTCAATGTACCGGATTCCCCGATAGCGTCCTCAGAGGAGATGTTCTGCAATAAAATGGATTTTTTTTGTGATGCCACCTGGCCCACAATACCCTGTCCGGGTTTGAATGCAGGGGAAAACAGCTTTCCTTTACCCATGGCATAGGATGCGGCAAGTTCGCATCGGCCATTTTCAGGAATGCAGCGGTAGATGGCACCGGCGCAGGCATCAACATACCGGGATGTAATTTCAATACCCTGAACCGATATTTCGTCACAGGTCAGATTGCCGGACAATTTCTGGTTCAGGATGTTTTCGCCTTTGCCCAGCCAGAACAGCTCTTCGAGTCGTTCAATGAGCCCGTTAAAATATCCGGCCATCAAGGTGATTTCATTGTTTCCAATCAGATTTGCTTTTTCAAATTTTCCGGTCTGGGTGATCCGTGCCATGGTTTGCTGCAGGGATGAAAAGTTTGACATAATGCTTGAAGACATCAACAAGCCAATGGTAAAAATCAATCCGGTCAAAAGGGCAATAAAAAACACTAGATTTGTTATAATTTGTGTTTTGGTGGTTTGGGCATCCGCCATAAACTCGTCTGCCTTGTTCAGGGCATAGGATGTTAATTCCAGCATTCTTCTGTCAAGCCGGTCCACATAATCGGTATCTTTTCCCTTAATAATGTTAGCGGCTGTTTTTCTGTCTCCTTTGAGGATGAACTCTTCTACTTCCACCCGGATGGGCTTCCATCCGGCGAACAGGTTAATGGTGTCTTCAATCAGGAGTCTGCCTTCTTCACCCAGGATCAGCTGCTGAATGATTTCAAGATTTTTATAAACCAGCTGTTCTTGGTCCTGCACGTTTTTGATGGCAATGTGTACGTCCATGGGGGTGTCGGCAATGGACACATCTCTCATGAACCCGTGCATGGAGATGACACCGGCCCTGGCCCTGAGCGATGCATTGGACACTTGAAGGGGATGCTTATAGATGGTAGCGGTCAATTGACTCAGAGTGTTCATCTGAAGGAGCGATATATAACCAAAGACCATAAAAAGAGCAATAATCAAAATGAATGCGAACGTCATTCTGGTTCGTATGGTAAAATTATTGAGCACAGTCATTCTCAGATCTCCTGCACGTGACAAGTAACGGTTTGTATATGAAAGAACCTGCCAGACTTATGAATTCTTTCATGCTTTGTTGCGGGCAGGCCAGGGTAAAATACCAAGGCGGCCCATGGCCGTTATTTAAACTGTTTTCTGATAAATATGGCAGTCTTCGTTTTCAGTGTTAAATTCTCCCTGGTATCCATGGGGCAGTCTCTCTGCCTCCCCCAAGATTAAATAGCCGTTTGGAGCAAGGGATCGAACCAGTTTTTTAAAAATGATCTTCTGGTTGTCCGGCAGAAAATAAATCAGCAGATTCCGGCAGAACACCATGTCAAAGCTTCCAAATACGCTTTCGGGCGGAACATGGGTTTTGGCATGGATTATATCATAAAATGAAAAAGTTACCATGTTTTTAATATTTTTGTTGAGCCTGTAATGGTCGTTTTTTAAGGTAAAATATTTTTCCAGATGACCCAGTTTTACGTTTTTTAATTGATCAGGCTCATACCGTCCGTCACGGGCTTTTTGCAATACAGACTGGTTAATATCAGTGGCAAAAATATTCAGATTAAGATCCAGATGCTCTTTTTCCAGGTAGTCATGGATCAGGATCGCAATTGAATAAGGCTCTTCGCCGGCGGCACAGCCGGCAGACCAGATCCGGATCAAGGGGTCATCCTCCTTTTGTTTTCTGGCGATCATACCGGGCAGGATTCGTTTGGCCAGGGTCTCAAAGGTCAGGGAATTGCGAAAAAAACGGCTGACATTGATGGTCAAAAGATCAATCAATGTGACCCATTCGTCAGGGTGGGATTCAAGATGCCGGATATAGGATTGAGCTGTTTGAAAATGAAGGGCATCCAGACGATTATTAATTTTTCGGCTCAAAGAAGAATAGCGGGTTTGGGAAAAATCAAACCCCCTGGCATCATGCAAATATTTGAGAACACTCTCAAATTCCTGGATCATTGTGTTGGCCTGCGTTTAGTGTCACACCATTTGTCCTGTGACCGGATTGATGCAAAGATGATGAATCTCAAAGATGGTTACAAACCGCCTGCATCACCATACTTCAGGATAGGCAACGTCTACAAAGGCATTTTCCATTTTAAATTTATGATCTTTTTCCATGGCAGCCAGGCTTAAAAAAACCGACTTTAATTCCGGGTCATCACATCCTTGAGCCAGGCGCTGATATTTTTTCATGGCCAGCTCTTCATTTTTCATGGCCAGGCCAATGGCCTCTTTTAAATTCATATTTTCAGACACCTTTGGCATTTGTATGGTTTCTGAAATGGTATAGTCTGCTGATCCGCCAAAGAAAGACGCTTTTATTTCGCCTTTTTCCAGAAGTGCGGACAACATTTTGGCATGGTTCTGCTCCTCTTTTGAGAACTCCTGGAAAAGCTGGGCAAGATATGAATCTTTGATTCGCTCTGAAATCTTCTGGTAAAATTCTTTGGCTTCTATCTCCGCTGAAATGGCATCAGTGATAGCTTGTTTGTATTGTTCTGCATTCATGTGGGTGACACCTCCATTTAAACAGATATTTTCGTGAATTTGAATATATGAAAACTACCATCAGACCAATGGTGTTGTCAAATTACGATGAAAAAAAATTAAAAAGAAAAAATGCCCATTGTTTCAACATTCACAAACAATGGGCATTGGGAGGGTAACGCGTTCAGGGTTGGTTAAAAAATAGGTTTCATGGCGCTCATGTAAGCACGCAGTTTTTTCCCGATTTTTTCAACACCGGTTGAGCGGATGGCTTCGTTTACCTTGATCAGCTTGATGTTGTCCACGCCATTGCTGGTATTTTTCAAACCCTTGCCGATCACATCCACATCAATCTTTTTCATGAAATCAGCCAGAAGCGGAATGGCTTTGTTGTTGAACAGGTAACAGCCGTATTCAGCCGTATCTGAAATAAC
This sequence comes from Pseudomonadota bacterium, assembly GCA_043827005.1. GTDB lineage: Bacteria > Desulfobacterota > Desulfobacteria > Desulfobacterales > Desulfobacteraceae > Desulfobacula. Next base: position 11,078 of record JBDRPM010000081.1, read on the forward strand.
AACATTCATTTCATACAGTTTTTTGCGGGCGATCAGGTTGGCGATCAGCGGCAGTTCGTGGAGCGATTCGTAATAGGCAGATTCTTCTTTGATGCCGCTTTTTACCATGACATCATAGGCCAGTTCCACACCGGCTTTACACATGGCAACCATGAGAATGCCGTTGTCAAAATATTCTTGTTCCGAGATATCCTGGTCTGTATTGACTGCATTTTCAAACGCTGTTTTAGAGGTTTCTTTTCTCCAGGTGAGCAGTTTGATATCGTCATTGGCCCAGTCTTCCATCATGGTGGATGAAAACTGGCCGGACATGATATTGTCCTGATGTTCGCAATACAAGGGTTCCAGAATGGTTCTCAGTTCATCCGCCAGTTCGCAGGCCTTGATCTTGGCAGGGTTGCTCAGGCGATCCATCATGTTGGTCACGCCGCCATGTTTTAATGCTTCGGTAATGGTTTCCCATCCGATCTGGACCAGTTTGGAGGCATATCCGGAGTCAATGCCTTTTTCAACCATTTTATCATAGCACAGCAGGGAGCCGGTCTGGAGCATGCCGCACAAAATGGTCTGCTCACCCATGAGGTCGGATTTAACTTCAGCAATATAGGAAGACTGCAGAACGCCGGCTTTATCAGCACCGGTTCCTGCGGCATAGGCTTTGACCAGCTCCATGCCTTCGCCTTTGGGATCATTTTCGCCATGAACGGCAATCAGTGTGGGCACGCCAAAACCGCGTTTGTATTCTTCCCGGACTTCTGTTCCAGGAGCCTTGGGGGCCATCATGATAACGGTGAGATCTTTTCTGATCTGGGTGCCTTCTTCCACAATATTAAATCCATGGGAATAGGACAGGCAGGCACCTTGTTTCATCAGCGGCATAACAGATTCAATAACATTGGTGTGCTGTTTGTCCGGAGTCAGGTTGATCAACAGATCAGCCTGGGGAACCAGGTCTTCGTAACTGCCCACATAAAAACCGTTTTCAGTGGCATTCTTCCAGGATTGTCTTTTTTCTTCAATGGCAGCATTTCTGAGAGTGTAGGAGACATCCAGACCGCTGTCTCTTAAACATAATCCCTGGTTCAATCCCTGGGCACCACAACCGATGATGACAATTTTTTTGCCTTTTAAGGCCTCAACGCCGTTAAACTCAGAAGCGTCCATGAACCGGCAGGTGCCAAGCTCTTCCAGTTGTTTTCTCAGTGGCAGGGTGTTAAAGTAGTTTTCGCCCATTTCCCTTCTCCTTTTAATGATTTATTGTGTTTATTCGATTTAAGCATTGGTATTTATGAAATATTTTTATCGTTGCGTCAAATGAATCATTTGCAATGTTATATTTCACATTATGGAATACATAAACAGTTTGTAATGATGGGCTATTTAAAAAAACACTACTTTAAATTCTTTGAATTTTTAACAAACTTGATTGTAGCATAATTTTAATATAATCATAAGGGATACAAAAGATTAAAGGAAAAATCTGTCATGTCAAGTGAACCATCATATCAAAATCTAAAAACGAAATTGGCAGAGCTTAATGAAGAAAGAAATCAAATGGCCATGATGTTGAAAGCCCTGCGAGCCATTCCGCTCTCAACATCGTTTGATCAATCTGCCCGTTCCATTTATGATATTTGCAAATCCTTAATTGGTGCAACCTGCGGGTATGTCGCCTTATTAAGTGAAGATGGAAGTGAAAATGAAGTTTTATTTCTGGATGATGGCGGATACCCCTGTTCTGTGGACCCGAATTTACCCATGCCCATCCAAGGGTTGAGATCTGTTGCATATTCTTCAGGGAAAGCCGTGTATGAAAATAACTTCATGGGAAGTGAGTGGATTGACCTGATGCCCCCCGGGCACGTCCGTTTGGACAACGTCATGTTTTCTCCTTTAAATATGGGCAAAAAAACAATTGGTGTCATCGGTCTTGCGAATAAGCCGACCGGTTTTACGGATCAGGATAAAAAAACAGCCGCTTCTTTTTCTGATATAGCCATTTTAGCGTTAAAGCATGGCCGACTTTCTGATGAATTAAGGGAAAAAGAAAAACTGCATAGAGAAATTATTGAAAATATTTCTGATTCCGTTTTAATCACGGACAACGCAGGTACTTTTACATATATATGCCCTAATACCCGATTGATTTTTGGATTCAATCCTGAAGAGATTCAGTCTCTTAATACTATAATGAATCTTTTGGGAAAACCCATTTTCAATGATGAGGACCTCAAAGAAAAACAGGAAATTTTTAATATCCCGGTTGAGATATTGAATAAGAATCGTCAGACTCGATTTTTATTAGCCAATGTAAAAAAAGTCTCCATCGGCAGGGGAACCATTCTATATACCTTCAGAGACATCACTGAAAAAAGGATGGCCGACAAAAAACTTGAAGAAAGTGAACAAAAATTTCGGACGATTGTGAATGTACTTCCTCAATTTGTTGCATACACTGATAAAGAATTAAAATATCGGTTTATCAATAAAACCTATGAAGAAAAACTCGGTGTTACGGCTGCGGCAATCTTGAATAAAACCCTGGTGGACGTTATTGGTGTTCAGGCCTTTAAAAAGGCAAAGCCTCATGTTGAAAAAGTCCTTAAGGGGAAGCGGGTTAATTATTGCGAACGATTCAGTTATAACAAAGGCGTAACTCTGGATATCGACGGTACATTAATCCCCGACATACAAGAAGATGGTAAGGTTAACGGCTATTACGCCATATTAACGGACATAACAAAGTATATAAATGCACAAGAGAAACTGCAGACAACTGAGAATTTGTTTCGGCGGACCTTCAATCAAGCCCCTATTGGTGCTGCCATGGTAAGCCTGGATTTTAAATTTTTAAGGGTCAATCAAGAACTTTGCAGAATAGTAGGCTATGGCGCTGAAGACCTTTTAAAAATCGGGTTTCTTGATATAACGCATCCCGATGATTTAGAAAAAGATGTCCAATATGCCCAAGATCTTAAGAAAGGTCTTATTGATCATTATCAAATGGATAAACGGTACATCCGGAAAAATGGAGATCCTATATGGATAAAGCTGTCTGTACGCTTAATCAGAGATACCTCCGGAGCCCCTCTTTTATATTTGCCCATGATGGAAGATATTGATGATCGAAAAAAACAGGAAGAAGAAATTCAAAGGAAACAATCAGAATTACAAGCTCATGCGTCAAAGTTAGAGGAAATGAATACCGCCTTAAATGTTCTAATCGAGCATCGATATGTTGAGAAACAAAAGCGTGAAGATGAAATTATTGCGGGTTTCAAAAAGTTGATCTTCCCCTATTTTGATAGTTCAATAAAAAACAAAAGCCGTGAAGAAATTTCACTTATTTTTGATATACTAAACAGGAATATTAAAGAAGTTTTATTTAAAGGGAATGAATCGACAGAATTGATATTTAAAACATTTACGCCCCTGGAAGTGCAAGTGGCGGATTTGATAAAACAAAACAAATCCACAAAAGAAATCGCAAACATCCTGCATACAAGTGTCAGGGCGATCTATTTTCACAGAGAAAATATCAGAAAGAAATTAAATCTCACCAGGAATAAAAACAATTTAAAAACCTTTCTTCAAACAAGCAAATAAAAATTCACAGGTTTTTACTGTAAAAAACTGGCGGTTTTTTGTAAACAGCCAGTGTCTTTTCTGTGGTATATTTTTGATGTGATGGTTCCAGTTTGTTTGAATCTGGATGCAATGACGAAAAACCTACCCTGTAAAGACACGAAAAAAGGATGACGTCTGTTATGAAAAGAGAAAGATGGGAGGTTGAGCACGGTGGTCATAGACGGAAGAGACGTGTCTTGGGAAATCAGAACTGCAAAAGTAAGTAAGGTAGTGGCGACG
>JBDRPM010000082.1:0-15204 GCA_043827005.1 Pseudomonadota bacterium
TTAAATCTTGAGCCCCGGTGGTGGACTATCTTAATTGGGTTCGGTTTCTTTACAAGTTGTTCCGTTTTGATTTTTTTAGTTTTTAGAATTGTAGTGATTTTTAGTTGTCGTGAAAGGAAATTTTCACAGTCATTTTCGGGAAAGGTTCGTACTGGTGTTCTTAACAGGCCAAGCAACCCACAAAGCTGTGTATCGTTTAGTCTTTTCAGCTTTTTACGAAAGACTATTTTGGCAGCAGCTGAAAAACCTCTAATCCCTTTTCCTAAGTAAACATGATTGCAATACAGTTCAAGAATTTCTTGCTTATTAAAATGTTTCTCAAGTTTTATTGCAAGTAAGACTTCAAAAAATTTTCTATGTATAGAACGCTCTGGAAAAAGTAGTGTGTTTCTCACTAACTGCTGAGTGATAGTACTTCCTCCTTGAACAATTTTAAAATTGCGTAGATTCGCTATAGCAGCACGAAATATGCTAATAATATCAATCCCAAAATGAGAAAAAAATCTTCTATCCTCCAGTTGAACAATTAGCGGATATAGCCTTTCCAATTCGCCTATAGCGGCAGGATATCTGATATCCCCGTTTGAAATTCCAATTGGACGATTTTGTTCATTTAGTAAATGAAAAGAATATTTGGGATTAAGCTTCCGTTCTTGGATGAGTTTAAAGGCTTTGAAAAGGAAAAAAGTACCATGATAAAATTGTGTCCACAACGGATAAGTGCTAAATCTAAAAGGGAATGATTCTTGACCACTATTCATGAATGTTAAAGATGATATTTTATTCATTATGGTTAAAACTCAATTAATATTTCAGAAATCTATTGCTTGGAAGTAATCATTCTTGATTAAAAATGCAATGAAAAACCAAATCAAATCCGTTTTATTCATGAAACCATAACCAAGAGGACTCAATCATACTTGCAACTATCTTAACTTTAATTTGAGGCAAAAATCAGTTTCGATTTGTATTGGTATCTTAAATTCTTTCAGGTGCAGACTATGACTCATCTCCCACAATCCAGGATTTAAAACTTAAGACTATTATTAAAATTCAACACTCCGAAATTATTTTTTTCCCAGATTCTTGATATAGGTAATGAGCGACACATGTGTCTATAACAGCTTAGGATGAGGTTCTATTTATGAGCGTTCACTGGTTTTTTAAAGACTCAGTATAGACAAATTATTAGCACCCCCACATATGGTGTTGGCTTTTTAAAAGGTTTAAAAATTTTTGTTTCTGACATTGTATAGAATTAATGGGACAAGAAAATTCCTCTGAGATATTCAATCTGGAGGGCCAGTTCCCGTGTGAAATTCTCATGGGGAATGTGCCTGAAGGTTTAATGGAAAATTGTCAGTCAGATGGGGAGTTGAATCAAAATTGAATTACCATGAAATTTCAGTGCTGTTTTTTAACGGCAATACGGAAATGTTTTTTTCTACAGGATAGGTATGTTCTCCTGGATTATCGCATTGTGTTTTGGGCATATTGCAAAAAATGAAACTTGGTGGTACTCATATCTTATAATGTTCAATATGGAAAAAGGGGTGGCCATGGATATTCGAAATTTAAAATTGTTCAGACATCTGGCCGGGACCTTGCATTTTGCGAGAACCGCCCAGGCCTGTTATATTACGCCATCAGCCCTGACACGGGTGATCCAGCGCCTGGAGGCTGATCTGAACGAAACCTTGTTTGTCCGGGACAACCGGTCTGTGGAATTGACGCCGGCCGGGATCTGTTTTAAAAAATATGCTGATGATGTGTTGGAGCGCTGGGAAAATCTGCATGATGAACTGTCTGATGAAGACAGCCTTCAGGGAAAATTGTCCCTGTATTGTTCGGTCACGGCAGCGTATGATATTTTGCCCGGGATCATGGCAAAATTCAGAAAGGCCCATCCTGGGGTGGGGATTTATCTGGAAACCGGAGATCCGGCCAAGGCGATTCTTAAACTGTTAAACCAGGATGCAGACATGGTGATCATGGCCCGGCCGGATAACCTTTCAAGGGATTTTGTGTTCTTGCCCCTGCACCAGACCCCCCTGGTGTTTATCGCACCCCAGCAGTTCCCGAACATTGTGGTCCAGAACGAAGATGGGATTGACTGGGAAAAAAGTCCGCTGATTATTCCGGACCGGGGGTTGAGCCGGGAGCGGATTGACCAGTGGTTTGCCACGGAAAATTTTATTCCCCACATCTATTCCCAGGTGGCTGGAAACGAAGCCATTATTGTAATGGTCAGTCTCGGGTTTGGCATTGGTCTGGTGCCCCGGCTGGTGCTTGAAAAAAGTCCGTTTTTTAACCGTGTCAAAATTTTAGACAAAGCCCCCCAGCTTCCCCCCTTTATTATCGGGTTGTGCACCCGGAAAAAAAGTCTGGTCAATCCCAGGATTAGAGCCTTATGGAGCATTGCAGAAAAACGATAGCCTTGGGGACTCTGCCAGTGGAAGAGTGCCTCAGCCAAATTAAGCAGGCCCTTAATACAGGCCGATTTGGTGTGCTTAAGGCCCCGCCCGGGGCAGGCAAGACGACCCGGGTGCCCATGGCCCTTTTGGATGAGCTGTTTTTAAAAGGCAACAATCAATCAACAGGCAAAAAAATACTGGTGCTTGAACCCCGGCGTCTGGCAGCCATATCCTGTGCCGCATACATGGCAGGTTTGTTGAATGAACCCCTGGGCCGGACCATTGGGTATCGGGTTCGCATGGACAAACGAATCAGCCCTGCAACCCGTATTGAAGTGATCACTCAGGGTGTTTTTATTCGCATGATCCAGGATGACCCCTCTCTGGAAGAGGTCGGGCTTGTGATCTTTGATGAATTCCATGAAAGGAATCTGCACAATGATCTGGGGTTTGCCCTGTGTCTGGAGTCAGCCCAGGTGTTTTGCGAAGACCTCCGGATTCTGGTCATGTCTGCCACCATGGAGACAGATACTGTTTCCGTGCTCATGGGCAATGCGCCTGTGATCGTTTCCAAAGGACAAACCTATCCGGTTGAAACCATTTATCAACGGTTTGTGGATCAAATGAACCAGCCCATGTCCATTGAAAAAGCCTGTGCCCGGGCCATAAAAAATGCCCTGAATGTGACGACAAAAGATATCCTGGTTTTTTTACCAGGAGCAGGTGAAATCCAACGCCTTAAACAACAGCTTGATGATATAGATGATCCAGCTGTTGAGATCTTTGTGTTGTATGGCAATTTGCCCCTGGCAGAACAAGCCCGTATTTTCAAACCATTAAAAAAGGGTCATCGAAAAATCGTGTTGGCCACAGCCATTGCCGAGACATCTATTACCATTGACGGGATCGGTGTGGTTATTGATTCCGGTGCCATGCGGGTGCCGCTGTTTTCTGCCCAGACCGGGATGAGCCGGCTTGAAACCATGACAGTGTCCAAAGCAGCAGCCGACCAGAGACGGGGAAGAGCCGGCAGAACCGCTCCCGGGATCTGTTACCGCCTGTGGTCTGAATATGAGCATCAACTGCTCAAACCTTTTACCCTGCCTGAAATTGTTAATGTTGATCTTGCCGGTCTGGCTCTGGAGCTGGCAGCCTGGGGGGTCAGTGATCCAGGACAGTTAAAATGGCTTGATCTGCCGGACCCGAAGCGGTTTGATCAGGCAAAACAGCTGTTAATCATGCTGGGTGGTCTTGATTCAGACGGCCGGATCACCGTTCATGGGCGGCAGATGGTTCAAACCGGGATTCACCCGCGTCTGGCCCACATGATGGTCCAGGCAAACAACCAGGGCCAGGGGCGACTGGCATGCCTTCTGGCGGCACTTCTGAATGAGCGGGACATTCTGATATGTGATGACCTGCATCAGGACCCGGATATTGGATTACGGCTTGAGGTGCTGGATGGTCTCATGCATCAAAAAAAGAGTTGGCACCCAGGCTTCAGAGTGAAAGATGTGCTGGCAAAAAGAGTTGTTCAAACTGCGTTGAAGCTTGAAAAAACGTTGAACATCATGTCTGAAACAAAAACCGCCGGTACCCTTCAGATTGATTCAGCCGGAGACCTTCTGGCCCTTGCGTTTCCAGACCGGATTGCCCAGAAAAGAGAGTCAAAACAACATACGTTTTTAATGGCATCGGGAAAGGGGGCTTTTTTCAGTCAGCCAAACCGCTTATCAAAAAATGAATATATTGTAGCGGTCCATCTGGATGGCAATCCCAAAAATGCAAAGATTTTTATGGCTGCGCCTTATTCGCGAACCGATCTTGAATGCACATTCAAGCATGAATTGAAAACAAGCCGGATGATTGTCTGGGATCAGGCAACACAATCCATTCAGGCAAAAGAACAGGTATGCTTCAAGCGGCTGGTGATTGAAGAAAGAAAATTATCAGACATTGATCCGGCCCAGGCAAGTGACCTCCTTTTGGAGCAGATCAGAAAGTCAGGGTTAGGGGTTTTGCCCTGGACAAAACAATTGCTCAGTCTCAAAGAACGGGCAGTTTTTTTAAGAAAGACCGGGCAGTTTAACACATTGCCGGACCTTAGTGATCAGACGCTTGAGGCAGATCTTGACCAATGGCTTAAACCGTTTTTGCAGGGGGTTTTTTCGTTTAAACAACTGGAACGTATTGATCTTGAAGGGGCTGTTTTTTCCCTGGTGGGCTGGCAGGCACAGCAGGTCATCAATAAGAATGCGCCCACCCATATTGTGGTACCGTCGGGTTCTAAAAAACCGTTAAGGTTCAGCGATCAGAATACCATACTGGATGTTCCGGTTCTTGAAGTCCGGCTCCAGGAGATGTTTTCTTTGTGTTCAACCCCGAGAATAGCCAATCATACGATTGCGGTGACGCTGCACCTTTTGTCCCCGGCCGGCCGGCCTGTTCAAATTACCAATGACCTTGAAAGTTTCTGGAAAAATACCTATCAGGAAGTGAAAAAAGAGTTGATGGGTCGATATCCCAAGCATTTTTGGCCGGAAGATCCTTTGACGGCTGTTCCCACCAAGCGGGTTAAATCTTTTCAAAAAACAAAAGAATAAAGATCATATTCAATGGGTTGGATTTTTTTATGTGATCTTTTTGATATTCAATTCAATATGGTATATAGATAGTTATCGGGCTGTGTTTATCTTTCGGTATGTTCATTAAAACAAAAGAGAATGACCTGAATCGTAATGATAAGGAATGATATGGAACAGATAAATTATATGATGGGAATTTTAATTGTGGATGACAGCCTTTCCATGCGGCGGGTGATTAAAAAATTTTTGTTCAACCATGAGTTTTCTAATTTTTTTGAAGCTGAGGATGGTCAAAAAGCCCTGGAAATTGTTCAGAATGAAACCATTGACCTGATTATCTCTGATTTAAATATGCCGGTCATGAATGGATTAACCTTTCTTGAAAAGATCAAAAAAAATCCTGCCACAAAAGATATCCCCTTTATCATGTTGACTGTGGAAGCCATTCAAAAAACCATGAACAAAGCCATTGCTCTGAATGTGGATTCTTATATTGTAAAGCCGATTACGGAAAAATTGTTTATAAACGAGATGCTCCGGGTGATCCGGTCATCCGGTCATGATCACGATCTTTTATTGTAAAATTCTTTCAAGGATATCAAACCGGTCAAAAGGCGGCATGACACAGGCGCCTGAAAACAGTTTTTTTGCCAGTTCAAGCATCTGTCCGGACTGAATGATTCCGGTTTGAACCGGATCACTGCTGGCTTCCATTTCATTTCGCAAATTCTTCGGAATGGCAATACCCGCCACCTTGTCATGCAAAAATATGGCATGTCGGGGCGACAGCAGGGGCAGAATTCCCATGATGATGGGGACATTTAAATTTTTAGTGGCCGCATAAATGCGTTGAGCGGTCTGTTCATCATAAACGGGCTGGGTGACAATAAACCGGCATCCGGCTGCAACCTTTCGTTCAAGTCGTCTGACTTCATGTTCCAACCCGTCTACTTCCGGCCGATAATCCAGAACAGCACCGGTGTTCAGATTCGAATCCCTGGCCATGGAGATCAGTTCAAACACATTTAAATCCCCGACTGTTGATGTGGGTTCATCTGCCTTGGGTGCGGAAGGGTCGCCTGTCACGGCAATAACCGTATCAATGCCCAGGGCTTTGGCACCCCAGAGTTCGCTTTGCAATCCCAGCCGGTTATGGTCACGGATGGTGCAGTGAAGGATGGCGGGCTTGTTGCAGTTTGTTTGAATCAAATGGGTAAACACCATGGCCGACATCCTGGATTTGGCAACCGGGTTGGATGCCACGCTAAAGGCCTGGAAATCCAGATGTGAAAGGGCTGATAACTTTGTTAACAAAGGTTGGGGATCATTTCCGGATGGTGGAACCACCTCGATGGTAATGATAAATTTTTCAGGGTTGGAAAATAGAGCCGTCATTGGGTTTATCCTTATAGTTGATGTATATCTCAAGCCTGTCAGACATGGGTTAAATTGTAAACTCAGGTTTAATAAAAGGCAAATGGAAAGATGGCAATTGAGAAATGGTTATTCTTTGTCATAGCTTGACAGCAATCATAAACTACCCGATAATTAATTTGATTTTATCATAAATAAAATGCTGAAAGGGAATAGAATGGCATCCATAATTCTTGCTGAAGACGATTCTGATGTCAGGTTGGTGATGCGACTGATGTTGGAGGGTGACGGCCATACCTGTCTTGATTTTTCGAATGGGGATGACGCTTTGGACGCTTTGAGAAAGATGCCTGATGTCACTATGCTGATTCTTGATGTTTTTCTGGCATCCAGTGACGGCCGGGATCTTGTGACCATTCTACGAAATGGACCACCCCGATTCAGAAAGATGCCCATTCTTCTGATTTCAGGAGTGGTTTCAGAGCAGACCATTCGACAATACGCCAGTGATCAATATTGTCAATTTCTTAAAAAACCGTTTACATGCGATCAGCTGGGAACCGTTATCAATAGTTTGCTTTTTCCACAGTCATTTTGATTCGAGCCGTGTTGTGTGTAGTCCATAAAAAGAGAGACGGCTGAATATCACCTTAACGTGTTTTGGGGAACGATATATGAAAAAATTAGGTGAACTTCTTTTAAATCCAAACCCCTTCGAAGAGATCCTGATGGGAAATCAAGCCCTTGTCCGTGCCATGATGGAAACCGGCACACGGGTAATCACCTCCTATCCGGGGTCACCCACACCTGAAATTGCTGCTACCATTTATACGATCCCGGAAGATAAACGTCCGTTTTATTTTGAATTTTCAGTCAATGAAAAAGTGGCCACCGAGGTGGCTTTTGGCGCAGCTTTAAACGGCAATCTGTCGTGTGTGTTTTTCAAAAGTGTTGGATTAAATGTGGCTTTAGATAGCTTTGTTCAACTATCGTTAATGAATATCATCGGCGGTATGGTGGTGGTGGTGGGTGATGATCCCGGAGCCAATTCATCCCAGAATGAACAGGACAACAGAAACGTATATAAGATGGCCAGGGTGATGGTGCTGGAACCTGATTCTCCTTTTCAGGCCTATGAATATTATAAAATTGCAGCTGATTTTGCGGTAAAAGAGCAAACGGTCGTGGTTCTCCGGCTGACCACCCATGTTTGCCATGCGCGGCAGAAAATATTGTTTGGGTCTTTACAGAAACTGCCGGTTTATAGAACTGATTTTAACCGGGAGAACGGACCCTATATCGCCTTGACCACCATGGCCCTGGAGATGAAACACCAGGCCATTCAAAAGCTGGATCGAGCCAAAACATATACAAAAAAGCATCAGCTCAATCAGGTGTTAGGTTCTGATACCAGTCAAAAAAAAGGGATCATCACCTCTGGGTTGACCTATCTGTCTTTGCTGGATGTTCTAGAAACAGCCCGGTATCGTCCGGATATCTTAAAGCTGGGTGTTGTTCATCCTCTGGAAGAGACAGGCGTGCTTTTATTTTTAGAGGCCCATGATCAGGTATTGATTTTAGAGGAGCTGGATAATTTTCTGGAACTTGAGATCAAAGCCATTGCCTATGATGCCGGTCTTAAAACAAAGATTATCGGGAAAACCGATATTCAAGATTATATTGGAGAATACACCCCGGATAAGGTTAAGGCTAAATTGTCCGGTGTATGGCCGGAGTTGTTGCCAAAGGATGCGGATCACCCGGTTATCCCGTTTGAGGTACCGCTGCGACCGGCTCAGATGTGTCCGGGATGCGGTCATCGAAGTGCATTTTTTGCCATAAAAAAAGCACTTGACGATCTGGATGTCACGGTGGCGGATATTGGCTGCCATACCCTGGGGTATATGCCGCCTTATAATCTGGGAGAAGTTCTGCTCTGTATGGGGTCATCTGCCGGTATGGCATCAGGTCTGTCATTATTCAACGATCAAAAAAGAGCGGTGGCATTTTTAGGGGACTCAACCTTTTTTCATGCCGGCCTGCCCGGATTGATCAACACCATATTCAATGATCACGATATCACCCTGATTCTGATGGAAAACGGCACCACCGCCATGACCGGTCATCAGGATCATGCCGGTGGAAAGATTCCCATTCAAGGGGTTTTAAAAGGCCTTGGAATAGAAAGCATTCTATCATGTGATACATACAGCCAGGCCAAGTTGACTCAACTTGTCAAAGAATCCATGGCAGTCAAGGGAATCAGTGTTGTGATTGCCAATCATCCATGCATGCTCAAATTGACACGGCAGGCGAGTAAAAAACCAGGGTATGTCCATCGGCATGTGATAATTGATCAGGAAAAGTGCACCCAAACCCATGATTGCATAGAACGATTCGGTTGCCCCACATTTATACGCAGGTCAGACAATAGCGTGGATATTAATCCGGATCTGTGTATCGGGGATGGCTCCTGCCGTGCAACTTGTCCTGAGCAGGCCATTGGGTTTGATAAAGGAGATAAATGAAACCATTTAATATTCATATCACCGGGGTTGGGGGACAGGGGATCGGTTTGTTGAGCCAGGCCCTGCTCCGGGGAATTGATCATGCCGGAATCCCTGTCATTGCTGTGGATACCCATGGACTTGCCCAGAGAGGGGGGTGTGTGGTCTCCCGGATTCGCTGCGGAGATAATATCCATTCTCCTTTGATCGTGGCGCATCGAGCTGACCTGGTTTTAGGAATGGAGATCCACGAGGCCATGCGGGGATTGGGGGCGGCTTTGAAAAAAGGTGGTACCCTGGTTTATCTGAATGTCTCGTGGCAGCCGCTTCCGGTTCGGCTGGGCGAAAATCGTGAAATAACGGCAGATGATGTTCAAACTGCCTGTCAGGCAGTGGGCGCAATTCCGGTACAGGTGGATACCCAGTTCATTAAAGACGCACGCATGCAGAACATGGTCCTGTTGGGAGTGCTTGCCAAACACAGGATTGTTCCCGGGGTGCACAAGAAGAATTATGTGGCTGCATTGGAAGATCTTTTGACCGGAACACTGCTTGAAACCAACATGGCCATATTCAATGAATATGCCGGATAAATAGATGTGAAAATCAGTTAACACTATCCAGAAGAGTTAAAAAAATGGATTGTTCTCTGATTGAATGAGTGAGGGGTATGAGCAAAAAAAATACAGGCCATTCCATCCGTAAAGAGGATCAGGATCTGATCGCACTTGCGGTCAAATGCAAATTCATCACCTTGGAGCAGGAAAACACCTTACTCACCAATTTTTTGTCACATCTTGAAAAAGATCCTGATTATAATGCCATGCAAGTCTTTAAAGAGCTCGGGTTTCCCACCCCGGACGAGATTGATTTTTTATTGTCTGTAAAAAAACATCTGACCAACAAGCAGCTTGATGTAAAATTCGGGAAGCTGGCTGTGGCCAATCAGATTACCACTGCAGATGTCATTCAAAAGGCACTCACTCAGCAGGCTGAGCATTTTAAAAAAACGCGTGAGCACCTTCCCCTGGGTGATATCCTGGTTAAAAATAAAAAAATTTCACAAAAAGATAAAACAGCCATACTGCTGACCCAGGACCGGATTGCGGATGAGTTCCTTGCCGATGCCATGAATCGGCTGATGGAAAATGAAATGGAAAAATTATCAGTGAGCAAGCGATTTGGTTCCATTGCAGTCAGTAAGGGATATCTGACCATTGAGCAGATCAACCAGGCATTAAAATTACAGAAAGCTCAAAAAGACGAGAATGGGGAGATAAAATTTATCGGTCAGATTTTAGAAGAATCCTTTGATCTTTCGCCTCAAGCAACACTTGAAATCTTAAATGAGCAGAAAATATTTGAAAAAAGACGGCTTAATCTTGAACAGGCCCTGTTTAAATATAAATCTGAAATAAAAACCAACCAGACACTGTCAAAAATTTTTGAATACAGGGTATCCAAAGATAAACTGGAAGCGTATGTCCGGATAGTCCGGGAATATACAGATCAAATTCAGGCTCACAATATCATCAACTGGATAAAATTGATGGGTATCCAGTACGGATTTGTTGATAATGCAAAGATTGAAGCATTCTTATCTGAGGCCAGGCCTGGATCGGAATTGAAAATTGCCCAGGGAACCCCGCCCCGGGCCGGAGAGGATGCCAGGGTTGAGTTTTTTTTCGATCACCATGAACATGTGAGTCAATTGGGAAAAAAAGAAGGCAAATCCGTAAAATCCCGTCAAACCGTAAAAAAGGGGGATCGGCTGGCCAGAAGGATTTCCCATATAGAGGGGATTTTTGGCAGAAATGTGTTTAATCAGGTGATTGCTCCGCCCACAGTAAAAACCTTTGAGTTTAAATGTGGAAACGGGGTTGTTCTGCAGGAGGATGGCCTTTATATTGCCGATGCTGACGGATATCCCGCACTTTATGACAATCAGTCATTATTTGTGACACCATTGGACATTGTGCATCAAAGCGTGAATTTGTCTGGTCCTGTTGATTCCAGGATTGAGAATGCCTATCAGATGCATGACCTTAAAATTGATGGAAAGATTGAAAAAGATACGGTTCTAAAATGTCATGCGCTGGATCTGCTGGGAAATGTGATGGGTGATGTCCAGGCCGTTGGGGATGTTGTGATCCAGGGGGAAATCGGGGCGGCCTCGGTGAATGGCGGGCCTTATGCGGTTCGCCCGTGTATTCAAACCCAGGGCAGTGTAAAAGTCAGCAAAAGCGTTGCCAATTCAATGATTGAATGCGGCCAGTTTTTTTTGTCCCCCAATGCCGATATTATCGATTCTCAGATCAGTGCCCGATACGGGATATATGCCAAAAACGTTTATTGTAACACGGCACAGCCCACGGTATTGAAAATCGGCCATGTCATGAATGCACAATTGAATGCGGTTCAATCGCTTATTGATGCAAAAATATCTGAACTGGACCAGTTGAAACAAAAATCCCAAATCAAAGAAATGGAGCAACAGTTTTATCAGCAGATCCAGATCCAGGACGAATACCGGGAACGGCAGAACGCTTTGGCCTATCTGATCAAAATCATGAACAATCTGGATATGGACAATATCGACATGCTGGGTCCGGGCTTTGATTTTATGGAAACCCCTGAACAGGTCGCAGAAGATGGCAGTGTTTTATATGGGATTCCTCAAAAAACAAAGGCATTTGAATATTTGCAGATTGTGCAGGATAAAATAGAGAATGACCCGCCGAAAATTCAGCTCAAAAAAGTTCAAGACCTGTTGGAAGAAAACTATGGTATGTATCTGGCTGCTGCCAGTGCCACAGAAAGACTGGAAAATCAATTTTTGATCAAGACCGGACTAATCAATCAAAAAATTCAAGCAAAACAATCCGAGATTGAGCTCAAAGAAAAAGAGCTTGACGCATTAATCCTTGAAAAAGATTATCTGCGTTTTCAGGATATGATGCTTGCCATCAACAAGCCGCCCGAGGTAAAAATAAAAAATCAGATTTCCCAGGGTACTGTGGTGATGGGCCGGCATTCAAAACTGGTGATTGATCAAACCATTTACGGGGTAAAATTCCGGGAGAAAAAGGATCCAATAACCAATCAATTTAAAATTATTATTGAAGGCTATTTTGAATAACGGCCATGGGCCGCTTTGATATTTTACCTTCCCACAACAAAGCATGAAAGAAAAGCAGCGGTTTTCCAAGTTCTTGCATATAAAAACGTTACAATGCCCCATACTCTTCAAGATAGGCATCAATTTTTGCCAGCATGTCGTCATCCAGAATCACTTTTCCGTTAATTTTTCGATTGTGAAGACAGGTTTTGATATCCGTAATGGTCACAATGGCATGAATGGGAATATTTAAAATTTCTTCCACTTCCTTTAAAGCATTTTTATCAGTATTGCCCCGTTCCTGACGATTGACACTGATGATAATACCGCAGACTTCAGGATTGTTGCAGGCTTTGAGAATTTCTAAGGATTCCCGGATGGCCTTGCCGGAGGTGATGACATCATCCACAAGGATCAGGCGGGTATCGGCAGTCAGGGGCATGCCCACCACCACGCTTTTGTCAGCATAGGTTTTTGCTTCTTTGCGGTTAAAGACATACCCTTTGTCCATGCCCATGTCAGCAAGGGCCTGGGTGGCTGAAATGCACAAAGGAATCCCTTTGTATGCCGGTCCATATATGCCGTCAAAAGCATTGGTAAAGTATTCTTGAATGGCTTTGGCATAAAAGATGCCCAGTTTTTTAATTTTCAAGCCGGTGTCAAACATGCCGGTATTAATAAAATAAGGGGCAATTCGCCCGCTTTTTAATTCAAATTCGCCAAACCGCAATGCATCACATTCCACCAGAAACTCAATAAACTCATTTTTATATGTCATTAAAAAACCTGTTTTTTTTTATTTACACCGCCAGGAAAAGTATTGGTCAAGGGCCACATCCTTTCCTGATTTTAACAGGGCTTTGGTGTTAAAATCTTTCATTGTCCTGATTTTATCCGAGCCAAACACCGGCCCATCCTTGCACACTACCTGGTTTCCGCACACACAGGCGCCGCAAACCCCAAACCCGCATCTCATATACCGTTCCATTGAAACCTGGCAGGGAATATCATGTTTTTCACAAATTTGAAAGACTTTATACATCATGATTTCAGGTCCGCAGGTATAAACCATATCAATCTGTTGGCCTGTGGCAATTTCAGTTTCCAGCAGTTCGGTGACAAAGCCTTTGTGCCCGAAGCTGCCGTCATCAGTGCAGAATTTACGGTCACGATCAAACCGGTCAGGGAACAGAATATATTCTTTTGTTCGTGCTCCGTGAATAAACAGGGTATCCTTGTCCAGTTTTTCCACCAAAGTAGCCAGGGGCGCCATGCCGCAGCCACCGGCAATGACGGCTGTTTTCCGGCCGGGCCGGATATCAAATCCGTTTCCAAAAGGCCCCCGGATACCGATTAAATCCCCTGGTTCAAGGGTGATGGCTTTCCGGGAAAAGATACCTTTTGCCTCAATGGTAATCGCAAATTGATTGCTTGAATGGTAAGAAATGGTATAGGGCTTTTCATCAATGCCCGGAATCCAGACCATGACAAACTGGCCAGGGTTAAATGCAAGGCTATGGTTAAAAAACAGGGTGGCAAAATTGTTGTTTTCGATTACTTTTTTATCCACCCGGAGCATGGTATGGTTTTGATTGCTGATTGTTTGCATCATCATCCTTTTGAATCACCCTTTTGGGTGGGCAGCCCCTTTGATGGCCTCAAGGGTTGTGTGGTGGTCCTCAAGCCAGATTTCCATCTCCTGCGTCACTTTTTTAAAAACATCGATTCCTCTGTATTTTACCGCACTGCCGATACCGATCAGGCTGGCTCCGGCCATGACCATTTCAATGGCATCAAGACCGGTGGTGATGCCACCCAGGCCGATGATGGGAATGCTCACAGCCTCATAAATATCATAGACACACCGGACAGCAATGGGTTTGATCATGGGGCCGGACAGTCCGCCTTTTTTAAAGGCCAGAACCGGCATTTGAGATTCAATATCAATGATCATGCCGGGTCCCACGGTATTGATGGCGCAGATGGCGTCAGCCCCGGCATCTTCACAGGCCTTTGCAATGCCTGCAATATCCGGTGCCTGGGGGGTGAGTTTGACAATCAGGGGAACATTGATCACCTTTTTAACCGCAGCCACCACGTCCCGGGAGGACTGGGCATTGATCCCGAAAATCATGCCATGCTTTTCAGAGTTGGGGCAGGAAATATTGATTTCAATAAAATTGGGTGCCTTTCTGGATACAAACCGGGCCACCTCCTGGTATTCTGCTACAGATCCGCCATAGATGCTGGCAATGATGGGAAAGTCACGGTCTTCCAGATCGTTCCATTCAGCTTCCATGTTCAAATGGCCGGGAGTGGGCAGGCCCACGGCATTGATCATGCCATGACCCAGGTCAATGACCGTGGGGTTCTTGTGTCCGTCCCGGGGTTCCGGGCCAATGGACTTCATGGTCACAAGGCCGCAGCCGTTTTGATGGACCCGCTCAAGGATATCTCTGGAATTGCCTAAAATTCCTGATGCAAGCACCATGGGATTTTTTAATGGTTTTCCTAAAAACTGGATTGTCATTGTGTTTTTCCGTATGTTAAAAATTAACTGTACTGGCAATTCTTAGCATATTATGGCAATTTGAAACAACATGATATTCAAATTATTTAACAACAGAGCGGGGTATGCACGATGAATAAAAAGTCAGGTATCTTTCTATTGATGGCATTGGTTTTTTTTGCAGTTTTGCCCTTTGTTGATGCGGACAGTCCCATCCTGTGGGTGGGGCAATTTTCTCAATCCAATCTGGATCAGTGGGAAAGCAAAGTGTTTGAAGGTCAAACCCAATATTCTATTGCTGAGATTGAAGGGAAAAAAGTCTTAAAAGCGGTCAGTACCAACAGTGCATCTGGATTGATCAAGAAAATCCGGGTGGATCTTAAACAATATCCTTACCTGAACTGGTCATGGAGGATTGAAAACCAGATAGACGGCAGCTTTGATGAAACTATAAAATCAGGAGATGATTATGCGGCCCGGATCTATGTGGTGGTCTCGGGCGGCTTTGCTTTCTGGAATACCCGTGCTGTGAACTATGTGTGGGCCAGACACGCCTCCAAAGGAAAGGTATGGCCCAATGCCTTTGCCGGTGACGCTGCCATGCTGATGGCGCTGCAATCATCTGAAACGCCTTTGTCAAACTGGGTGACTGAAAAAAGAAACGTGCGCCAGGATTTGAAACAGCTTTTTGGCAAAG
>JBDRPM010000083.1:0-7140 GCA_043827005.1 Pseudomonadota bacterium
GCTCCGGGTCCAGGGTAAAACGGATCACCCGGTTTTCAAGATCTGCCTGACCTGCGTAAGGATCGATAAGCTCTCTGGTATCCGGGTCCCAGGCCATGGCATTGATGGTTAAATCCCGGCAGGCCAGATCAGATTCAGGAAAAGAGACTTTCTCCTTACTCTTTCGGGGGGCAGCCACCTCAATCCCATTGACCAGGCAGACCGGAAAAGTCTGACCCACAACTTTAACCGCCTGGTCTGAAAATATTTTTTTAATCTGTTCCAGACCGGCACTGGTCAGGACATCCATGTCTTCCGGATTTTTTCCCAATATGGCATCCCGGACAGCGCCGCCCACAACATAGGATTTAAACTGGTGTTCCCCAAGCCGCTCTAAAATAAAACGAACCGGTTCTGGAATTGACAGATGAATCAAGCACCCCACCTTGGCATAAGATCATGGGTAACATTCAGGTGATCCAATATCCTTGCCACAACCGTGTCCACAAGCTGTTCAATGGTTTTGGGGAAAGAATAAAACGACGGATTGGGCGACAGAATGACGGCACCTGCCTGGTGAGCCTTTTTCATATTTTCAAGATGAATCAGGTTGTAAGGAGTCTCTCTGGGCACCAGGATCAGGGGCCTTTTTTCCTTTAAACTAACATCCGCAGACCGGGTCAGCAGATTATCGGCAAATCCATGGGCAATGGCAGACAATGTCTTCATGGAACACGGGCACACCACCATGCCGGCATGAACAAATGATCCGCTGGCCGGCTCACTGGCCATCTGGCTCTGGGAAAACACCTCAAGTTTGCTGTGAGCATCCAGAGGAATCCCATACTCGATCAACCAGTCCGAAAACGGCATTATTGGATCAAACCCCATCTCATGGGCCATAACCTCTTTACCTGCATCTGAAACAATGGCCATCACCCGTGTTTGGGCCTGAACAAGCGCCTTGATCAAGCGAATAGCATAAATAGACCCGGAAGCACCGCTGATGCCCACGATAATGGTTTTATCTTTCATTTTAACACTCCCTGAACCAGCACACCGACAAACAGAACAACGGATATGATTGAATTCATCTGGAAAAAGGCCAGGTTGATATGGGTTAAGTCATCCGGCTTTATCAGCCAGTGCTCCACAACCAGCAGAATGCCGATAATCCCGATAAACCCCCAGAAAACCGGGTGCATGCCAAACACAAGGTGCATGACCACTAAAAAAACCAGGGTCAGGCAATGAAGGATTGAAGAGATCATCATGGCTTTTTCAGGCCCGATCCTGGACGGCAGAGAGTACAAACCTTCTTTTTGATCAAATTCAATATCCTGACAGGCATAAAGAATATCAAAGCCTGCAATATAGGTCATGAGCGCCAGACTTAAAAAAACCACACTCCAGGACAGGGTTCCGGCAATGGCTACCCATGCCCCAATGGGAGCAAGACTGATGGCAAATCCCAGATACAGATGGCAGTATTTGGTAAATCGCTTGGTATAAGAATACAGCAATAAAAAAAACAGGACCGGAAACGAAAGAAAAAAACAAAGCCAGGACAGCATGGCAGCAGAAAAAACAAACACCAGCGATGATATCCCGACAAACACCAGGGCTTGTTTTTGAGACAAAATTCCGGAAGGAATCTCCCGGATGGCTGTGCGTTCATTTTTTGCATCAATCTTTGCATCCACGATGCGGTTAAATCCCATGGCAGCTGATCGTGCCCCCACCATGGCCAGGATAATCCAGACAAAGGCCCACACAGATGCCGGGTATTTTTCCCAGGCCATGACCATGGCAGACAGAGCAAAAGGAAGCGCAAAAATGGTATGGGAAAATTTAATCATCTTTGCGTAATCCTGTATTTTTTG
The DNA here is from genome assembly GCA_043827005.1 of Pseudomonadota bacterium. Taxonomy (GTDB): domain Bacteria; phylum Desulfobacterota; class Desulfobacteria; order Desulfobacterales; family Desulfobacteraceae; genus Desulfobacula. Next base: position 1,863 of record JBDRPM010000083.1, read on the forward strand.
TTTTGATATCACACTCATATTCTTCAGCCTATCCAATATTTAACCGTCAGCAACACTCTAATAAAGGCCATGGGCCATTGTATCACATTCCGGGCACCTGCCGCCTTGAACCAGATTATTTTTTATCCGATACCCCTGGCGCTGAACCAGTATCGTATCGCACACATGACAATGGGTATGTTCACTGCTATGTCCTGCCAGATTACCAATATAAACATAGCGTAACCCGGCATTTTTGCCTGCCTCATATGCTTTTTCCAGGGATGTCACCGGCGTGACCGGCCGGTTGGTCATCTGGTAGCAGGGATGAAACCGTGAAATATGCCAGGGCGTTTGGGGCCCCAGCTCCTCTGCAATAAACCGTGCCATGGCATTGACCTGATCTGTGTCATCGTTTAACCCGGGAATCAAAAGCGTGGTGATCTCCACCAGGATGCCCATGTTTTTCATCTGTTTCAAATTCTCTTTAACCGGCTCTATTCTGGCTTTGCAAAAGGTCTTGTAAAATTGAGGATCAAAAGATTTTAAATCCACATTGGCTGCATCCAGAACACTGGATAACATTTCAAGAGCCTGTGAACTCATATACCCATTGGTCACAAAAATATTATACAGCCCGTTTCGCCTGGCCAGTCGGGCGGTTTCAAGGGCCAGCTCGAAAAATATGGTCGGCTCGGAATAGGTATAGGCAATGCTGCTGCACCCGGCTTTAACCGCATTGGCCACGATTGCTTCAGGCAACATCTCCCGGCCCTGGATCAGACCGTTGTTGTCTGCCGGCATCTGGGCGATATCAGCATTCTGACAGAACTCACATTTAAAATTACACCCAGGCGTAGCAAAAGAGTAGGCAAAAGAACCAGGTTTTAAATGATAGATCGGTTTTTTTTCAATGGGGTCTGCACTGGCGGCAATCACCTTTGAATAGGCCAGAAAGAAAAGCTGGCCATCCTGGTTCTCCCGGACCCCGCAAATCCCTCTCCTGCCAACCGGAATCCGGCAAAAATGGTTGCAAACCTGACAGATCACCCCTTTATCAGCCTGCTTTTCATATAAAATAGATTCAATCATTTGAACCTCATCTGCTTTGACCTCATCTGCTCTGACCTCATTCGGGTGGCAAGACCTGTAACCGGGCCATACGCCTTTGATGTCTCCACCTTAAGCACCATGGGCCGGGTCCTAAAGGTGGGTACCGGTTTAATCCGCATGCCGATAAGCGTTCCGAAAATGGACTTTTGTACCAGGCGGTTATTCTCAATGCAGCCGGATATTTTGCCGCTCACACACGGCATTTGCAAAACCGTTCGCCATTTTACCGGAACCTTGCCCAGCATGGACGACAACAACAGCTTAAGTTCCCAGATACTGAAAAACCGGGCATAGGTAAACAGGTTGGGAACAAAAAAACCTTTAAGCCGACGGGCCATATTCAGCGGCGCATACCGGTTGAGAACACATAAAATCAGGGTATCCTTTGCCACCCGGCATGCCTCTTCAAGGGCCTTGGCCGGCCGGTCTGTAAATTCCAGACTGGTAAACAGAATGGCCGAATCAAAGGCATTATCCTCAAACGGCAGATCTTCGGCAACCCCCCGGTGAAGATCCACCTGACTGCCCAACCGCTTTTTGGCAATATCCAGCATATACTGGGACGGGTCAATCCCGGTCAGATTCAACCCCTGATCCAGAAGCGGTGCAAGGCTTATCCCGGTTCCGCACCCGATATCCAGAATCCTCTGGCCTTTTTCCGGGGCCAGAAGGCTGAGCATGAGTTTGATTTCAAGATCCAGACAATATCGATTCTTTGCCTGGTCAAACCAGGCATCATATCCATTGGCATCTTTATAATCAAATACATATCCCATGATTAATCGATAATTTTTTTAACCTTTTCCATCATCTCATGAATGGCCAGAACTGCCGGAGAATCGTCACCCAGCTCAAGAATAGACCGCCGTTCCATATCAAATTCAAGCAGGTTGGCATCATCGGGTATGGTGGCAATAATGGGCACGCCAATGCTCTCAACTTCATCCAGAAACGCCTTGCTCAGCTCTTTGGGCGCCCGGTTCACAATCAACCCCTTATGGGCCACATCCAGTTTGAGGTCACCCAGCATCTCGTTGATCCGTCCCACTGCCCTTAATCCACGAAGCGCATAGTCCGTGACCATCAGCAGCATATCCACTTTTCCGCTGGTTCTCCGGCTTAAATGTTCCATACCGGCTTCATTGTCCACCAGAAGATATTGATAATTGCCTTCCAGTTGATCGGCAAACCGGTTCAAAATATTATTGACCATGCAATAACAGCCCTGCCCTTCCTGACGACCCATGACCAGCAGGTCAAAGGCTTTATGCTCAATCAACACCTGATTCATGAGCATTTCAAGATAAACGATCTTGTCCATGCCCGACGGAACACCCTGGGGGTCTTTCATAAAATCTTCCCGGATATCCCCTACTGTTTTTTTAATCTCCAACCCAAGGGTTTCCCCCAGATTAGAATTGGGATCTGCATCAATTGCCAGCAAAGGGCTATTGCTGTTTTTTGTAAAATATCGGGTTACCAGTGCTGAAACCGTTGTCTTGCCAACACCGCCCTTGCCTGCCATTGCGATTACTTTGCTCATATTGTCTCCAGACATAATATATAAAATTAAAAATTCACTTTAACATAATGCAATCCTGGGAAAAAGCAATTAAAGATCAATGGAAATTTTCAGATTCAACCAATCTTTATCAAGACCGGCAGTTTATCTTTCCTAATGTCCACTACCCGGTTTTTTACTCATTGCTTTTTTATTTTTCCTTTAATATAGATAGGCTGCTTCTAATATAATCAGGCATGGTCAATCTCGGCTGCAGGCAGATGTAACCGACAGAGCGGAGCTGCGCCCAAATGCAATCAAAAATCCAGCGGGCTCTTTGCTTCCTTAAGCGTGCAGGACTTAACCGTATGCGTATAAATCATCGTGGTTCGAATATCACTATGCCCCAGCAGCTCTTGAATAGTCCTGATATCATAGTTTGCCTGGAGCAGATGGCTGGCATAACTGTGACGGAATGTATGGGCGCTTGCCCGCTTGGTCAACCTGGATTGATTCACCGCTTTTTTAATCGCGCGTTGAACATGGGTATCATGCAGATGATACCGCCGATGTTCATTTACCGCTTTAACATGAGTTAATGATATGGCAGGGAAAAACCACTGCCAGACAAATTCTTTTCCAGCATCTTTGTACTTTTTTTCCAACCGATCAAACATAAAAGCACCATCAAAATTATCAGCCAGATCAACTTGAAGCAAATTATAGACCGTATCAACCTGCTTTTTCAACTCAGGCACAAGAATTTCAGGGATCGGAACTGTTCGATCCTTTTTCCCTTTACCATCATGAACAGTCAGTATACCAGCATCAAATTTAAAATTATTGATTCTCAAATTAAGACCTTCGAACAACCTGAGCCCACAGCCATATAGCACTTTCACAACAAGATCATAAGGATAGGATAATTTTTCTATAACCTGATGCACCTCATCTTTAGACAATACCACAGGGATATAAGGTCTTTTTTTTGCCCTGACCACACCATCAATTTTGCCAAACTCTTTGCCCAGGGCATGCCGATAAAAAAACAACAAGGCATTAAATGCCAGATTCTGAGAAGATGCAGACACATGCAAATCAACAGCCTGATAAGTTAAAAATCTTTTTACATCTTCCGAGTCAAGCAAAGACGGATCTTTTGAATTTAAAAAACTCTGGAATTTTAATGCCCATGCCCGATAAGATTTAAGTGTTTTAGGAGAATAATGACGGACCTTAATTTCATCTGACAGTTTAGCCAAAGCATTTTGCCATTGTAATGTTCCCTCTTTTTTTACAGAATATGGTTGCGTTTGCTCTTTTACCAATACTCTTTCATGAGGCTCCGGATTAACAGGAAAATATTCAATGGGTTTTACAGATGAATAAAATAAACGAATCGCATTTGATGCCTGCTGTTGTTGATCCGGATTCTGTTTTTTTGACCTTAATTTTTCAATAAAATGGGGCAGTGCCGCTGGGCTGTTTTTTTCAAACCCATACTTATGACAAAAATCCAAATAATACCGCAGCCATTTCAAATAAAAGGAATACTGATTTTGTGAAATTTGATTTTTCTGTAATACAGACTTATATCTTTCTAACACAGTTACATCAATTTGAATCATTAGAGTTATCCCGTTAACAGGCTATTATCATTTTTTTGGTGTTATACTGTTAGAAAACAGCATAACACACAAAAAAATACGTTGTCAAAATCTATTTTGTCTGATACGCATGGGGTGTTATCCGACAAGTGAAGTTATCCAGAAAAAAACTGTAGAATTCATTGTTATATATTATTGAGATTAACTCGCTACCAATATATGAGACAATGAAAATATGAATGAAACAACAAAAACCCGAAGGGGGAAATTAGATTTTAAGCTAACCACCTCAAGCACTCAAATTGAGGCTGGCAAGGAGTTCTCTGTTTCTATTGCAATTACAAATCCATTTGATATTCCTATTAAAGTAAAAAAAGTAGCAACGAAATTGCCCATTGAGTTTATTGATGTGACCAGAGAGAGGTTAAAAAAACAGGAGCACCTTCTTGAAGAGAAATTGAAGGATCTAATCAAAGCTGAAATTCCAACTTTAAAAATTAACAAAGAAAATAAAAACCGTCTTATCAGTGACTTATCAAAAGAAATTTTTCGTGCCATACCTATGGTTGGTGGTCTTTTTGCTGTTGGCTCCACTGTTGCCGAATACATGTTAGCCTCTAATATATCTACTACTGCATCAATAGAAAAATTAACAAATTCTATCTCCTCAAGCGATGTCAAAAAAATTGTCACTGAAGCAAAAACTGTCCCAAACCCTGAAATAGCAATTAAAGAAAACCTCATTAAACTGCTTGAAAGCAAAGTCTATGATTTAAAAAAGGTGTCAACCGCAGAAGTCCTGCTTCACCCTGGCAACTCGACAATACATGTTTTCACTATTAAAACCAGCAAATCAGTTTTATTTTCACCCTCCACCTATAAACTTCATATGGAAATCGAGTATGAAGCAGACTCGCTGGACCAAAGAGATATAATTGAATATTCACTTTCAATTTCAACATCAATTCGTTCTATGATGTTTGGTGCTGGCACTGGGAGCGCTCTTGGTTTTTTTGTTAACGATATTTTTAATGAGAAAACAATCGTAACAGCTATGACCTCAGCAAGCTTTGAAACT
>JBDRPM010000084.1:0-26060 GCA_043827005.1 Pseudomonadota bacterium
GCTGAGTTTTAAGGGCAAATTAAGTTAATTTGTTTGAAAAAAAAGCCTTTCTGGATTCAAGGGTTTTGATATGGTTCTTTTCTTCCTGGATGATTTTTTGTAATCCCTTCAGGACTGGCTCGTCCTGGATAAACATTTCAAGCAGTTCATAAAAGGCAATGGTGTCCTGCTCAAATCCGATAAAGGTTTGAAATAAGTCGCTGACAGTGGTCATGGTTGAAAAATCAATATCTTCCAGGGACAGTGTCTTTTCTCCCATCATGTCCTGGAGGACTTTTGGAACCATTTGTTTGAGATCAGCTTCATCTGGTTTCAGGGTGATCTTGTTTTTAAATTCTTTAAACCATCCGGCATGGACAGCTTCTTCATCAGCCATCCATTCCAGGGTGGTTTTTAATTGTTGATCATCAAATTTGTCAGCAGATTTTTTGTAGACATTCTCTGCGTTTTTTTCCATTTTTATGGCAATTTCAAGCAGATCATCCATTGTGAACATGAGCGTTTTCCCTTCTTTGGTTTTCGGTCCAGTCTATCCGGCTCATCAGACCTTGTAGGATTTTAATATCCCGTGATGTCAGTCCCGCACAGTCCTGAAAATTTGTCGGAATGTGCGTAAAATATGATCCGGGTTAAATCCTTTGTATCAATTATTATATGGAAAAACCAATCAAAAAAAGTATGAAATGCTTTGATACGGTTTTGACTTTAACCGTATGGTTGACATAAACAAGTACCTGTTGTACATATTGTATGTTAAGTACAAAAATTGGAGGTGCTAAATGACCACAAAAATTTCCACAGCAGATGCAAGAAAAAATTTTGCCGATATCGTTAATAAAGTTGCTTACGGAAAAGAACCCATCGTTTTGACGCGCAGAGGTCAAGATGTCGCTGCTTTGATTTCTATAGAAGAACTTGAACTGCTTGAGCAAATTGAGGATCATATTGATATTGAGGATGCCAGACTGGCTCTTGCCGGATCTGGAGGAAACATCTCTGCTCAAGAAGTCTGGAAACAATTGGGACTTTGATTTATGACATATTCTGTTGAGTTTCGGCCTGCTGTATTGAAAAGCCTGAAGCGGTTTGCTAAAAAAGATTTGGTAAGGATTAAAAAAAAGATAGAAGAACTTGGCCAAAATTTGCCAGACCCAAATACCACCAAGATGAAAGGCAACAATTTTTTTCATAAAATCAGAACTGGAAATTATAGAATCGTATATGAAATTCATGATGATAGAGTGGTCATTCTGATTGTAAAAATTGGGCATAGAAAAGATGTTTACAACGGCCTGTGATAAATGTGGTCTGAAAATTTTTTAAAGTCTCAAGTATTAAATCATCCATTGTGAACATTGGCGTTTTTCCTTCTCTGGTCTTCGGTCCAGTCTATCCGGCTCATCAGGCCCTGGATGATTTTAATTTCCCGTGATGTAAGCCCCACAGTCCCGAAGATTCTTCGGAATGTGCGCAGGATATGATCCGGGTTCTGGGGGTCTAAAAAATCAATGTCCAGCAATGTCTGCCGCATATGGGCAAACATGTTTTCAAGTTCAACACCTGGGGCAAGTTTTCTGGGTGCAGGAACACAGGATCGTTTACCGGTCCTGGATTTTAAAGCAATTTCATAGAGCAGTATGGAAAGAGAATGGCTCAGGTTCATGGATGGAAATGCATTGTGGGTGGGGATGGTGATAAAATGCTGACACAGATTAAGGTCACAGGTTTCAAGGCCGGTATCTTCCGGGCCAAGAACCAGGGCGCACTGGATGTCTGCAAAACTGTCTTCAATTTTTTTGGCAGCATCTGCAGGAGTGAAAAAATCTTTTCTGTGCTTGCCGAACCGCCGGGTGGTGCCAAAGGCAACCTGAATATCTGAAAGCGCTGCAGGAAGATCTTCAAAAACCTGAGCATTTTCAAGTACGGGGAAGGCGGTCAGGGCCATTTTTTTTGCGTCAAGGGATAAATATTGGGTTGTGGGTTCCACCAGCCTGAGGCGGTTGAATCCAAAATTCATCATGGCTCGGCAGACAGACCCGATATTGATCGGCCCCTGGGGTCTGACAAGAATGACGGTAAGGTTTTTCGGGCTCATTTTATTTTTCTTTTTATCTGTCTTTTGTATCGATTATTATGGTGACCGGCCCCTGGTTGATCAGGCTTACATCCATCATGGCCTGGAAAATACCCGCTTGAGTTAAAATGCCTGAATCAATTGCCTTGTTGATAAAATATTCATACAGCAGGTTGGCGGTCTCAGGCTTTGCCGCATTGATAAAAGACGGCCTGCGGCCTTTTTTACAATCCCCCATCAAGGTGAACTGGGAGACAACCAGCAGTTGACCTTGTATGTCTTTAAGGGAGATATTCATTTTGCCGTTGTCATCTTCAAAAATACGCAAATTGATAATTTTTTCCACCAGAAAATCTGCATCTTTTTGAGTATCGTCAGTCCCGATGCCCAGAAGAACCAGAAGGCCGCTGCCAATGGTTGCGACCATTGTATCCTCAACCCTGACCTGAGCTTTTTTGACCCGCTGGATAACTGCTTTCATTGTTTTTTGGTTACCATCAGGTCAACAGCCTGGGAAAGGGCCAATGCGTATCAAACCCGTGTTGGGTCAGAATGTCGATGGCTTTGTCAATGTTCAGCCCTGCCTGGTCAACCCCGTGTGAATCATCGCCCGGTACAACCCGAATCCCTGCTTTTTTGACCTTTGCAAGGATGGATTCAGTGATGTAAGGCTCTTTATTCCCTTTGGTCAGGGGACGAAGGTTTAAGTCCATGACCAGGTTCAAGGATTTGATCAGTTCAAGGTTCCGGTCAATTTTTTGTTCAATTTCAGGGGATAAAATTCGTTTGTGATAATTGTCATCATAGATCCGGATCATATCAAAATGCCCAACCACAAAGGGCTTGAGTGTTTTGATCATCTCGTATTGAAGATCAAAATAACGTTTATACAAGGCTTCAAAACTGCCCAGAGAAGCGACCAGCGCATCATAGGCTTTTTGGGAATAATCAAAGCAGATGTCATCAACATGGTGGACCGATCCGACAATATAATCGGGTTTAAACTGTTTGATCAAGCTGTTTACATGAGCCTTGTATCCTGTGACGGTTTCGGTTTCCATGCCGATATAAATGGTTATCCGGTCGGCATATCTGGTTTTCAGGACATTGAGTTCCCGGATATATGCATCAAACCGGTTGAACAGGTCTTTTGCAGTCAGATTCAATGCCTTTTCATCAGGGTAGCGGAAACGATCGTCAGACGGTGGGATATGTTCGGTGATCCCAACGGTCTTGAATCCAAGCTCAATATACCTTAAAATGATATCTTCAAGCCGGTCTCTGGCATGGCTGCAGTATTGGCCGCTGTGGCCGCCGTGATAGGAAGTGCGTTTGGATCTCATACCAGGTAAACTATCATCAACAACAGGGTAAAATCAAGAATTTCATAATCGTTGGATAATATATAAAAAGGTTGGGAATCTGCTTAATGATTTGAGTTTGTAAAAATCATAGAGAACCTGTCTTGAGGGACTGGCAAATTTTAAAGGTGAAAGGTAAATGGAACCTTTGGATTGCGGGTGTGTAACACTTTCTCTGGCAAGGGTCATGAGTGCTTTATAATGAGAATCCGGCAGGCTGTCATCCATGACAAAATTGCAGGTGATTTCCACGTTGGAAAATCGGGTATTGATCTGTTGAATGGTCTTAAATGCCTGGGCTACTTTTTTTGAGGTGATGGGTTTGCCCAATAGATCCAGAGTTGCCTGGTCATAGGATTCCAGTCCGACATTGATATAGGTTTGAACATCAAGGTTATTGATCTGTTCAAAAAAGGAATGGCCGGTATTGAGCAGGGAATCAGCACTGGCAAATATGAATACAGACCTGCCTTTCATAACGGAATGGTGAAATTCAAATTCATGCATGGCTTGTTTTACAGTATCAATGATCAATTGGTCCGGAGCGTTCAATGCATCATGTTCGCCCAGAAACAGGGCATTGTAATTGACCAGATCCTTTGCATACAGGGCTTTGAGCTGACTGATCTGATCTGAAATGTTTTTTTGAGAGCGGATTGAAAAGGGCTTTTTGTTCTTTATTTTGCAGAACCGGCATTTATAAAGGCATCCGTCACTGATGGTCAGCGGGATGATATTATAATCCACATGCCGGGCATCCGGCGGCATGACTGTGACCCGTGATCCGCAGATGTTAAACAGTTCCTGCGCCTTTTGTTCCAGATCATTTGGTGTTTTCTGCTGCACGGTTTTCAGCCATTGGGCAAACGGATCAGGCAGGTCATGGGCTGGGATTTGAGCCAGGATCGTTTGCCAGTTGTTTACAATGGTATCAATCTGGGGTTCATTAAAGGGTTTGCCACCCAAAAGAGAGTTGGTGGGATACATTAAATTGGGCAGGTAATATTCTCCCAAAGCTTCAAATACGCCTGAATATCCACCGCTTGAATAATAGACCCAGTCATTTCCCATGGTTCGTTTAAGCCATTCTGACGGATGAATCCATTCTTTTTGCTTAGACCGGGCATGGCAGATCTCATGGTTTAAATTAAACTCAAAGATATAGTCACAAGTTTCAAGGCGTGAGAAAAGACCATATTTTACAGGATAGCTCAGTTTGGTATATTCAAAGTTACCCCGGCAGTTCAACTCGATGGACAGGTCCTGCTGTTTAAAGCATTGGCTGGGGGAGATTTTTATATTTTCAGAGTCAGGCAAATTCATGGCTGCATTGTTTTTACAATTTAAACTGAATTGTTGGCAATCATTATTTAAAAAAGAATCAACTTTGTCAGTATTGACACAATCAGGTTAATTCATTATCTCTACTTTTAATCCATAATTCATGTAAGGGAAATAAGTGCGTGAAGATTTTATTTCTGGAATCATTTTTCGGCGGTTCTCATAAGGATTTTGCACTGGGGTTTAAAGCAGCGTTTGATCATGATGTCACGCTGGTCACCCTGCCGGACCGGTTCTGGAAATGGCGGATGAGAGGGGCGGCGCTTTATTTTGTGGGCCATGTTCAGGATATCCAAACGTATGATCTGATCATTGTTACGGATATGCTGGACCTAACTGATTTTATGGCCCTGGCAGGAAAAGACCTGCCCCCCATATGGCTTTATTTTCATGAAAATCAGCTTTCCTATCCTCTGGCTGCGGGTGAAAAACGCGACTTTCACCTGGGGTTCACCAATATTGTATCAGCCCTTGCCGCAGATCAGGTTATATTTAATTCCAATTTTCATTTGAATGCATTTTTTTGTGATGCCAGTGCATTGATCAAAAAAATGCCGGATTTTCAGCCGGTTTTGATTATGGAAAAAATCAGACATAAAACCCGGGTGATTTATCCTGGGTGCCGGTTTGAACCTGGTCCCATTGAGCTTGAAGAGCGGGATTGGGCTTGCCCCCTGATCATCTGGAATCACCGGTGGGAGCACGATAAAAACCCGGAACCGTTTTTCAAGGCCCTGGCCCGGTTAAAAGCAAAAAATATTGCTTTTTCTCTGGCTGTTCTGGGAGAAAATTTTTCCAAAGCGCCTGAGGTGTTTGATTCTGTGGAGCAGGACTTTAAAGAGCAGCTCCAGGTTTTCGGGTATGTTGAATCAAGACAGCAATATTTATCCTGGTTGAAAAAAGGGGCCATTGTGGTGTCCACGGCTGTTCAGGAAAATTTTGGTATTTCCATTGTGGAGGCGGTCCGATATGGCTGCATTCCTCTGTTGCCCAACCGGTTGTCATATCCTGAAATCATGCCTGATGATCTGCATTCTATTGTGTTGTATGACAATGACCAGGAGCTTGAAACCCGGCTGGAAGAGATGGTGTTGAATTATTCAGATTACAGCGCTTTGCGGCAACGCTTATCCCGAAAAATGGCCAGGTATTCATGGCAGAATATTATTCAACAGTATCGTGATTGCATGTTTCTACCTTTGCAAAGCTTTAGCCCGAAATATTCGGGTTAGATAGGTAAGGCCGGATCTGTCATCATGGGCTTTTGCATGTGTGTTGATAATGGAGTCCACTATAGCCGGAAATATTATTTAAATATTCTGCTGCATCTGCTTTGAAGAAGTTTTTTATAATCCTGTTTCTTTTCCTGAGGAAGAAAGCTGAGATCGATCAACTGAATCCAACTGTCCTGCAACGCTTTTAATCCTGAGAAAATGGTATGAATCAACTTGTCGGTCAGCAGCAATCGTTCTTTGCCAAGGTAATGGATAAAATCATGCCGTTGCAATTTGTTTTTCTTTCCATTCAACGGCAATGCCAGTTCCTCTTCGGGTGAGGAAAGAACAATGGAGGTGTTGAGAAGATCATAGGAAGGCGCCAGGGTTATCAGGCCATCTTTTTGGATAAGTGAAAAATTTTTCAAATGCATGTCTTCATTGCCGGTTAAAAAACAGAAAAGAAGGATTCGAAACAGTTTCGCTTTTTCAAGGGCTGGAAACGTACAGAATTTTTCAATTATTTGGGCTACCTGTTCTATGCTTGAGTTATATTTTGTATCCCGGCTTTTTCCAGAAAGCTGTGCAAAATCCTCTACATGGCGCTTATGATTTTTGGCGGCCCGGTCAAACCGCCGGATGAAATAGGTCAGCTCATTGTCGCGGCCATATAAAAGCCCGTGCAAAGGGATTTCAATACCGGCCAGGGATGCAAGCCTCATGGTCAGATCTTCATTTTCAGGAACGTGTGGATAGTCGGAAATCTGGGGTTTTAAGATATAAAGTCCGTCTTTATCCACCAGTTCAAAACACTGCTGTTTAATATTCAGGCGGGCGGATAATTTGGGCTGAACCCCCTGAATGGATATTTTCCCGGCACGGGCTGACGCTTCCTGCCTTAACTCAAGTGAGGAAAACGGCAGGGGATAAAGACCTGTAAGATTTCTGGAAAGCTGCTTCAGTCCTTTTTCTGAATACAGTCCGCTGCAGGGCTCGTATGTGATCGGGCATATGGTCATGACGTTTCTTTAATGGTAACTGCCCCTACTGTATCGGATCCGGCAGCAATAAGCTGGGACATCAGATCATCCCGGTCAATTTTTTTTATCTTAAGCAAGGCCTCAAGCTGATACCCTTCCAGAAGGAGACCGTCAAAAAACGGGGGAAAGACATCATATTCATACTCCTGCTGTTCAATGGGCATGGTTAGCGAAACAGGGGGGCCGTAATATCCTGTTTCATAAATAAACCGGTATTTTCTGTTTTGAACGCTTTCAATGAGCTTGCCGGCCAGGGAGTCCCGGAAAAAAACATCAGCCGTTCTCATCAGGATTTTCCTTTTTGAAGCGTTCCATCAAAGGGCTTTTTAAATCCATATCGATATTAAGGATATTTAATATTTTCAGCAAATTGTCGAACTGTACGGAAAGCCGTCCTTTTTCAATTTCATACACCATGTTTTTACCTACATCAGCCATGTCTGCCAGTTCTATTTGGGTCAATCCGCTTTTGATCCGATGATAGCGGACCACTTTTGATAAATTGATATTCATTTTTCCCTGTTTACCGGTAAATATTGTCATATTATGAATAAATAATTTAAAAATAAATTAAAATCAACCATTTTTACCTTTAAAAAGGGGAAAATGTCCTCTTTTACAGTTTCGCCCTTCAGGTATTCGAGTCAAACGCTTTTGCCACGTTCCTGCGTTAGTTGCAATGACGACTACTCAAATTCCAATTGTTCCCATTCAGACAGAAAAAGTAAAAAAGAAAAAATAAAGATATTTGATCGAATTTTGGGATTAAGAAAGGTTAAATTCCAAAAACCCCAATTGCGCAAAGCAAAAATTTTGAAAGGACCGGAGGCGGACCGGAGAAGCAAAAAAGGATTTCAGCTGAATTGCCAAAATCCTTTGAGGTCGATGGTGATCCCACGGGGAATCGAACCCCGGTTTCCGGCGTGAGAGACCCTCGCAATAAGGGTTTCAAGTCGAATTTAAATTTCGAAAATGATCAGACTATTCACCAAGTTTCTAAGTAAATTCAAATCGATGAAAAAATGTAAAAAATTAACCAATTTTGAAACAGCAATTGAAATAATAGTTTTCCGATAACAAATCCAAGAGGGGGACAAGAGACCATGTGTTTTAAATTAATATGGCTTTTGTGGAGAATATTCGAGACGTCTCAAAGGACCGGAAGAGGACCGGAATATTTCTGGTTCCGATGTCAATGCCTGCTTTCATAACTTCTACGGTTCGTTATGCGATGCCTAATTTCTCCAATTTTTCCTTGGCTTTTATAAAAATGATTTTACCATCTTTCCATACGGGGATTGACAGGTCCAGACTGGCTGCTTTTTCAGCGGCTTTCTTAGAAGCCCGGTGCATGGCGTCAAGTGCTAAATCTGCATATGATTCCTTATTCATATTTTTTTCTCCAGAACTTCGGGGTTTTCTCCTGAATTGTCAAAAACAACCCAAGCGTCGACCAGTGACTTATAGTATTTTTCAAAATTTTTCCATCCTCGATGGTACCTTCTTACAATAACATCTTCCGGTACATAATGTCCACCTTCGGCAACTCTGAGTTGTACACGTTTAATTGCTATTTCGGGGTTGGGAAGTTTCAGAAAATACAATATTATTTCATAGCCTGTCTGTTTCCATTTTTTAATGCGATCAATATAATTTAATCCGCTTAATGTTGTTTCAAATGCAAAAGATTCTTTATTGGAAACAATGGTATCCATTCTTTTTAAAAAAAGCTTTCCGGCTTCTAACGAAACACTTTCAGGGTTGAAGGGTGCAATTCCACGGGCAATTAAATCAGCGTTTAGGAAATTCAGACATCCGGCTTCTTCAGGTAGAAAATTTTCAGCAAAGGTCGTTTTCCCCGCACCGTTTGGGCCGGCAATAATGTAACATTTCATTTCATTTTTAGACATTGACCCCACCAGTAAATTTACGAATAAAAAAATGCTGATTAAATCTCTATATATCCTCAAATGAATTTAAGAACAAGATTTGTCTGAATTTATGAAAAGGGTTGTCGTTTGGTAATATAGGATCATGAAACAATATCAGCGCATTACAGGTTTTTCAAAATTAATTGTCAATGCCAAATGAACCTGATATTCAGTTGGGCTTCTTGCTGAAATTTTTAATAAGGGGCATAAAGATAATGTATCGGGTGTTAATCCGGCTGATGACTTTTCAGTTTTCAATAATTCAGTTCCTATTTAAATCAAAAAATAACCTTGTTTTGGAAACGATAGAACTGCGGCAGCAATTAATTATTTACCAGACAAAGAAAGAAGACTCTAAAAATATCACTGATCTATCCCGTTCATTGTTAGTCGCATTAAAAAGGGCCTGGCCAAAATGGATGGATTCTCTGATAATCGTAAAACCAGAAACAGTTGTCCACTGGCAGCGGAGACGGTTTAAAAAATATTGGACTGAAAAGTCAGCTAAAAAGAATAAGCCTGGTAGGCCGTCAATAAAACTGGAAATTCGTGAACTGATAAAAAGGATGGCATCAGAAAATTTGAACTGGGGTGCTCCAAGAATATCCTCTGAGTTGTTAATGCTTGGCTATACTAATATTGATGTTTATCAGCAGCGCAATCCTAAGGCAAGCGCATATTACAAGTGCGTTGAAAATCATTTTGAAGAGCTGGAGCAGGCATGGGATTATATGTATAAATCCCGATACGGCTATTGGCGGACTTATGTCATGACTGTGATTTACGTGTGACCTTGGGTTATAAATATCTGGACTGTGGGGATCTTCATTTTGGATTTGCCAGGGTCCGTTGCGAAGAATGTGGTCATGAGTATCTTTTGGCTTTTTCATGTAAACGCAGACATTTTTGCCCCTCCTGTCATCAGAAAAGAGTTGTTGAGTATGGAGAATGGCTTCTAACTAATGTTTTAAAGGATGTTTCTTATAAACATTGGGTTTTCAGCATTCCTAAACGGTTGCGGATTTTTTTTCTTTATGACCGCAAATTACTGGGAAAACTTTCTAAATGCGCATGGAATGTTATTACAGCTTACCTTAAATCCACTGTGACAGATGATGATGCTGTTCCCGGCGCCAGCATTGCTGTGCAGACATATGGAGACTTTTTTAAATTTCAATCCGCATCTCCACGCTATAGTTTCAGATGGTTGTTTTCTGAAAGATGGCAGTTTCCATACAGCCCCTGTATTTATGCTTGAAGACCTGGAAGAGGCCTTCCAGTATGAAGTATTAAAAATGCTCAAAAAAGAGGGCAAAATAAATGATGCCATTATCGAGAATATGCTCTCCTGGCATAACTCCGGGTTTAATGTGTATATTGGTGATCGAATCGAGACTGATGATAAAACCGGACTTGGCAATCTTGCAAGATATATCATCCGAGCCTGTTTTTCTCAGGAAAGACTGGTTTATATTCCGGCAGAAAAATCCGACAATGGTGTTGCCAAAATTATTTATACATCCAAGGATAAAAAATCCAGAAAAATTTTTAATGCTTTGGACTGGCTTGCAAGGCTGGTGACACATATCCCAGGAAGATACGAACATACTGTTCGCTACTATGGCTATTTTTCAAACAAGTCCAGGGGAATGAGAAAGAAGGCAGATGTTGATGATACAATTCCGACAATTATGTCAAATGAGATCTCTTCTAAAGAGGCAAGACAGAACTGGGCTCGGTTGATAGCGCTGATGCTTCACTTCGTGCCAAAAAATTTAGACATAACGGTTGAACTGACGGGCCGCGCCAAAACCCTTTAAAAAGGTGCTGAGCTTCTCGCGGTCCCGCCCAGTGATTGGTTCGGCGACCGTTACAAGCGATTTTCCCAGTAGCCTGGCCTCTGATGAAGATTTGCAACCGCAACAACCAAAATTTCCTTTTCTCGAAATTGTAGTACTCGATGGCATCGTCCAACTCCATCTGAGCAATTTTAAGAAAGTTTATTTTCATTTTGGATTTTACCTGTATTTTTGAAGGATCTCTTCTAAAGATACCGCCTTGAGTTTCCCACGGTCATAGGCTTCAATCCTCTCCTCAGCTTCTTTCGCCCATAATTCATCTATTTTCTTATCTGGTTCATCAAGAGTTGATATAAGCTGATCAATGAGTTGTGCCTTTTCGAAAGGGCTCAGGACTGATGCTTCCTTGAGAATATGGTCTGTATTGGTCATTTTTAACCTCCTTGCTGGTCTACAAAATCACCGCTCTGTTCAGTCTGGGTGCACCTGCCTTGTCAAGCACTTTTAATCACCACATCTTTTTTCGCGGTTTCTTTTTGAATTCTAATCAAATATTCACTATATTTCAATACCTTTAAAAAGGGGAAAATGTCCTCTGAATATTTCGTCCAGGAAGCATGATCATCTTCTGAAAATTTTTCAATATAGGCCTGATAGGCCTGATATGCCTTCATTTCCAAGCCTTGCAGGCCAGGCGACTCGACCCTCAAAATTGGTAATTTATTTTTGAGTGAACCCTAACTTACTCAAATCCACCAGGAGAGACATCCATGCTTTTGATCAACACCATCACGTCCATGCCTGGTTTCAGGTTAAGATCGATAAGAGAGCCAAGGGTTATTCTGGCAAAAACCAGACAACCGATATTTAATTGAACATCTGCAAACTTACCATCTTTTTCAATGATTTTTTCTATTGTTCCTGGCAAAATATTCTGAAAACTGGTTTGTTCAGGTTTTTTGAGTGAAAGGGCGATACTCCGTGCTGCTATTTTAATGCGGATTCGGTCCCCTAAATTGGCGTTTATTTTAAAGACCTTCAATATACCGTTGGAAAATTTAAGATGGGTCAGTCCGGAATTCTCATCATGGCTGTCAACCTGTGTGTTGATAATGGTATTGCAATCTGTGGGGCTGAGCAGATGTTGAATATCGGGTTGATTGATTAAATCCTCAATCCTGCCTGAGGCGGCAATTTTTCCTGAATCAAGAAGGATCATATCAGAAGCAAGGTTCAAAATTTCATCCAGGGAATGACTGACATAGAGAATGGGCAAAGAAAAAGTGGTACACAAGCGCTGGATAAAAGGCAGCACCTCTTTTTTCCGGCGATCGTCCAGAGAGGCAAGGGGTTCATCCATCAGGAGCATGGAGGGACTGGATAACAGTGCCCTGCCAATGGCAACCCGCTGTTTTTCTCCGCCCGACAGTTTGGACGGCCTGCGTTCAAGCAGGTGGCTGATACCCAGCAGGTCAACCACTGAATCCAATGTGACATATCGCTCTGCAGGCGGGATTTTTTGCATGCCATAGGTGAGATTGCTTTGTACTGACAAATGGGGAAACAGCCTGCCATCCTGGAACACATAGCCGATGCGTCGTTTTTCAGGTGGCAGACAGATGTTTTTGTCTGAATTAAAAAGGTGACGGCCATTGATGGTGATATGACCTTCATCCGGCCGGGTAAGGCCCGCCACCATATTTACAATAGAAGTTTTTCCGGCACCTGAAGGACCGAATAAGGCTGTAACGCCGGGCTGTTGTTTTTTGAATGCCGCATGGATAAAAAAATCACCCTGCTGGCGTTTGATATTGATATCAAGCATGGGGTTTTAGCCTTCCATGTATGTGGCAAACCGTTTTGCCAGGATCTCAGACAAGATTAAGGCGGTCATGGCAATGATGACCGAAAGAATACAAAGCTTGAGCGCGCCTTGTTCCCCTCCGGGCATCTGGATTAATGTATACAGGGCCAGGGGCAGGGTTTGGGTTTCTCCCTGAATATTGGACACAAAGGTGATGGTTGCCCCGAATTCCCCAAGGCTTCGGGCAAAGGCAAGGATGGTGCCGGTAATCATTCCCGGTATCATCAGGGGCAGGGTGATGGTGAAAAATACACGAAATTTTCCAGCCCCCAGGGTATGGGCGGCAAATTCAAGACCCTGGTCAATACTTTCTATGGAAAGGCGAACCGACCGGACCAGGAGCGGAAAGGCCATGACAGCGGCTGCAAAGGCAGCCCCTTTCCAGTTAAATGCCAGTGTGATGCCCAGGGTTTTGTACAGCAGACTGCCAATCAGACCTTTTTTCCCCAGGACAATCAACAGCACATATCCGGTAACAACCGGCGGTAACACCAGGGGTAAATGGAGCATGCCGTCAACCAGCTTTTTTCCCGGGAACTGAAACCTGGCCAGTATCCAGGCAGCGATTATGCCCGGGGGCAGGCTGCAGGTTACTGCCCATCCAGACACCTGAAGGCTCAGGCGCAGGGCTTGAATTTCAAAGTCGGTGAGAAAAAAAAGGTCCATTAATATGTTTGAAACCCGTATTTTTTTAAGATGCCTTGTGCGTCATCAGAACTTAAAAATTTTAGGAATTGTATTGCCTGGGGTGTGCGTTTTCCTGCAATAATGGCTGTTGGGTATACAATGGGAGAATGGCTGGTGTCTGGAAAAATTCCGATGATTTTTACTTTATCGGAAATGGCGGCATCGGTTGAATACACCTGGCCGACCGGCACTTCTTCACGGGCAACCAGGACAAGGGCTGCCCTGACATCTTTTGTGCGGACAATCTGTTTTTCTATAGTCTTCCAGATACCCAGAAACTCCATGGCCTGTTTGCCATAAATGCCTGAAGGCACATGATCCGGGTCTCCCATTGCCATGTGCTGATCGCCGATAAGAGCTGTCAGGGGAAAATTTTTTTCTATGGTTACGGGCTTTAATGGACTGTCAGCCGGTGCAATGAGAACGATTTGATTTGTTAACAGGTTGAATCGTGTTCCCGGCTCAAGCATTTTTTTATTTTCAAGATAGTCCATCCATTTTGTGTTTGCAGAAAGATAGACATGGGCTGGCGCACCATTTTCAATCTGTCTTGCAAGGGTAGAGGATGATGCAAAGGATGTGATTGTCTTAATATGAGTCTGTTTTGAAAAAAAAGCAGCAATATCAGTTATGGCATTGGTTGTAGAACCGGCAGAAAAGATTATGATTGAATCATCCTGCTGCCGGGCATTTGATGACGTACACAACATCAAGACGATAATTACCATTAGCCAAAAGGGTTTTTTTTTAATTAATTGAGGTTTCATAAGGGAGAACATATCCTTTTTAAAGAGAATAATTAGCAGCTTTCAATTGTCCGGATGTCGTTGGGTTTTCATACGCCTGACTTTATCTTTTTTAAACAGAGAAATAAATAGCTTTCAATTGTCTGGGGGTTAAAGCGGTTTTCTGGTTTAAAGCGGTTTGTCTGACCAGGGCCAGCAGTTGTTTTGCTCTTGCTTTGGAAATCATGATGCCCTGTTGTTCAAGAACATGAATAATGGCATGGGTACCTGTGTGATACCCGATCACAACTTCACAAGCATGGTTGCCCACCTGTTCAGGGTCAAACAATTGATAGGAGGCTGGATTTTTCAACAGTCCGGCACAATGGATGCCGGATTCATGTTTAAAAATTTGGCTTCCTGTAATGGGTTTGGACGGGTGGATGGTCCGGCCGGATGCCCTGGCCACAAGAAGGCAAAGATCGGTTAAAGAGGAAAGCTCAATCTTTTTTTTATATCCGCCCACTTCAAAAAGTGCCATGACAACCTCTTCTAACGGAGCATTGCCTGCGCGTTCACCCAATCCGTTCACTGTAACGCTTACAGCATTGGCTCCTGCATCCACAGCAGTCACGGCATTGGCCGTGGCCATGCCAAGATCATTGTGTCCGTGGAATTCAAGATCAAGGTCCGGAACGGTCTGGATCAGGTCTGAGATAAGTTTTATGACCATGGACGGGCTGATCATGCCCACGGTATCGGCCAGTCTGAGGCGATCTGCACCTGTCTCAAAGGCCAGGCTGGCAAATTGATGTAAAAACGGTCTGCTGGTTCGTGTGGTATCCTGGGCACCCACAGAGACCCGGTCAAAATTAGCTTTTGCAAATCTTACCAGGCTTACCAGGCGCTCCATTACCCAGGCTTCATCCTTGTCAAAGGTTTTAAGCAACAGCGAAGAGGTGGGAAAACTGATGTGAACCCCTGGAGTATTGCATTGAGCTGCCAGGATCAGGTCTTGTTTGTCTGCCCTGCACCAGCAGGAAAGAGTGCAGGGCAGATGGCTTTTTGAAAGCTGTCTGATATCCTGGCAGGCCTGTTCCCCCATGGCTGGAATGCCTGCCTCGATTTCATCAATCCCGACCCTGGCAAGGGCCCACGCAATTTTGATCCGGTCACTGGTGTTAAATATAACCCCGGGAGCCTGTTCACCATCTCTTAAAGTGGTGTCCACTATCCATATATTTCTGGAAATTGGTGCATCTGCCATGGTTCTTTCCTTTTAACGGGGTGTTGAGGGTTAAAGTAACGCTACAACAAATATTCTTCAGCCACGCCACCATCTTCTAAAGCATCTAAAATTTCATCAATGGCCTCTTCGGTTTCCACCCGTCCGTACCATATGTTTTCAGGATAGATCACCATGACAGGGCCTTCATCACACATTTTTAAGCAGCAGGTGGAAGAAACAATAACCCCTTCCATGGCACGATCAATGAGTTCATTTTCTATATAGGGTAAAAATTCCAGAGAATTTTTTTTATGACATTTTCCCTTGGCTTCTCCACTTGGCCTAAAGCTTGCGCAGACCAGAATGTGGTGTTTTGGTTTATCCATGTGTTTGTCTCCTTTTAATCGATGATTTATTTAGATGATTTATTTAATAGTTTGTTTGTGCTTTTTTACATACAGCCCATGCCGGCGCCAGTACATTCCTGGCTGCAGCGAAACGGTTCTCGTTTGATCAGATGCCCCATGTTCAGGTTATGTTTTACTGCATGGAGGACTTCATCAATCAAGCCATTGACAATGAGCGTCTGAATTTTGTGTTCATCCAGCACCCGTCTGGGAGAGTCTCCCACGCCACTGGTTAACAGCAGGTGGCAATCTTTGATCACATCTGCCAGGGCATGCCATCTGAAATCCATGCCGCCAGGTTCTGGTACGGATCGTTTTTCAATCAGGACCGGCTTGTCAAAGTCCATGTCATAGATGGATAATTGAAAGGCTTCTCCCAGATGCTGATTGACCAGTAATCCTTCTCTGGTGGCAACTGCCACACGGGAAGACGGTGTGTCAGCAAGCAGGGGTTCGATTTTGGGCTCTTCTTTTAAACAAGCGCATTCTGTTAAGGCGTTCATTAACGACATATCCGGTTCAACTTCATCAAGCAGACCAACTGCATCGGCTCTGCATCGTTTGCAATGAAGCATCTGGGGAATGTATTGTTGAGCGTCTTTTTGAATTTTTGCAATGTCCTGTCCGGATGGTTCACCCAGGTGTGAAAAATTGGAGCCTTCGTTGGGGTAATAGGGCATGCAGTTGAGCAGATCCACATCCAGTTTAGCCATTTCTCTGGCAATGTCGGTGACATGGTGATCATTGATACCGGGCAGAACAATGGTATTGACCTTGACGATGATGCCTCTTTGTTTCAGGCCGGCCACAGATTCCATCTGTTTTTCCAAAAGGATGCGGGCGCCTTTTTCCGGGGAAAGCGATTTTTTGCCCACTCTTACCCATGCATAGATTTTTTCCCCGATTTTCGGGTCCACTGCATTAATTGTAATGGACACATGGCTGACATTGAGCTTTGCAATCTCATCCAGGTATTCCGGAAGTCGCAGACCGTTGCTGGCAAGGCACAGGAGCATATCCGGATATTTGCGGTTCACCATATCAAGGGTGGTCAGGGTTTCTTCCGGGTTGGCAAACGGATCTCCGGGACCGGCAATACCGACCACGGAAATATTGCGTCTGGCTGCCATGACTTTATCTAAATATTGCATGGCCTGGAATGGTGACAGGATTCTTGAGCATACACCGGGCCGGCTTTCATTGACGCAGTCAAATTTTCTATTGCAAAAATTGCACTGGATATTGCATCGCGGGGCAATGGGAAGATGAACGCGGCCATGGCTCTTGCAGGCGTTGGGATTAAAGCAGGGGTGATTTTTAATATTCATTTTAATATCCTTCATTTGTCAGATAGAATTTTTTTACATATAGGCATAGCCGATTTCCGATGTATCCTGTCGTCTCTGCAGCAGGGTGTTGATGATGGTGTCAAACAGATGTTGAGTCCCTTTATACCCGATGTGCAGGACACGTGATCCGCCCACCCGGTCATGGATGGGAAATCCCACACGGACAAGGGGAACGTCAAGATGACGGGCCATGGTATATCCTTTGGAATTTCCAATAACAAAATCAGGTTTTAATTCCCGTGCCTTTTCTTCCATCTGGGTAAAATCCATGCCATTGTGCACATGGACCTGCTGCTGAACATTTTTGGGCAAGGATTCGTCCAGTACTTTTTTTAAAAACCCGGAATTTCCGCCCGAGGCGCACAGAATCGGAATGACACCGATTTCGGCTAAAAAGCCTGCTATTGCAGCGACAAAATCTTCTTCGCCATATACCACTGCTCTTTTTTTGGACACATATTTGTTTCCATCCACATATGAGTCAATAAGCCGCCCTCTCTGGCGCTTGTATTTTTCCGGAATCACTTTGAAGGTCAGACGTTCCAGAACAGAAAAGAACAGATCCGTGGCTTTGACACCAATGGGAATCCCTAAGGATTCGCATGGGATATCAAAGGTTTTTTCCAGGTATGAGCCGGCACTGGTGACATTGTTTTTAATGATGTGGCTTAAAACAGATCCAAACTCCATGCTGCCTGTGGACAGATTCATTTTTTTGATCTCTTTTATGGGTGTCCCGCCTTGCTGAATGGCCTGATATTCCACCCATGACGGTCCGTCCAGTCGTTCGGAATAATCGGGCAGAAGCGTCATCTGAGTATTCATGTCTTTAAAAATTTCTTTTAAATGACGAAGATCTTCATTGGAGAGCATGCCCGGGAAAAGATTGATCTTTTTTTTGGCCTTGGGTTTGTACCTTATTTTTTCAGTTTCAAGGTTGCATTGTTCAACCACGGCCCGCACAGCCTGGTGGAACCCGTCTGCGTGGGTGCCGGTATAGCTGGGGGTGGAGACATGAACAATGGTGGTCTGATTGAACCGGCTGCCTGATTTGCTGTCATGTTTTTTGTTCAGGCTGTCTAAAATCATGGGAACGTCATCGCCAATGGTTTCACTCAGGCAGGTGGTGGCAATGCCGATCATTTCAGGGTTGTACTGGCGGATGACATTTTCTATGGCCAGTTTCAAGTTGGCACCACCACCAAAGATGGCGGTTTCTTCACTGAAATTGGACGAGGCAATATCAACCGGTTCCTTAAAATGACTGATCAGGTATCGTCGCATATAGGTTGAACAGCCCTGGGAACCATGCAAAAGCGGAATGGTTCCTTCAATCCCGTGGAAAACCAGTGCAGCCCCTAAGGGTGTGCACATTTTGCAGGCATTTCTGGTTGCTGTGTAGGGTGTTGTTTTAATCATTTTATCATCCTTTGTCTTCGGGGAACCAGGTCCCAGATGGGGCTTGTCACGGTCCCGCTGACTTCTCTGGCAAAATTGACCATCCCTTTAAATCCTGCCAGGGGAATTTTGCGTTCATGATTGTGGTCACAGAATCCAATGCCCAGTTTATAGGCAATGGGCCTTTCTTTTACACCGCCGATAAACAGATCAGCATCCTTTTCCATGACATATTTGGCCAGCTCAAGCGGGTTGGCATCATCCAGGATGATGGTTCCGGGATTACACATTTCTTTTAACAGTGTGTAATCGTCTTTATTTCCGGTCTGGGACCCCACAAGAACCACTTCCATGCCCAGGTGCCGGAGCGCCTTGATCAGTGAAAAGGCCTTAAAAGCGCCGCCAACATAAATGGCAGCCCGTTTGCCAGTCAGTTCGGTTCTGATGGCTTCCAGTTCCGGAAGAATGGATTTGACTTCTTCCCGGACCAGCTGTGTGGTTCTTTTCATTATGTCAGGGTCGTTGATAAAGAAGGCTGCAACATCATAAAGGGCCTGGGCAGTGTCTTCGATACCAAAATAGGAGACCCGGATATAGGGAATGCCGTATTCTTGTTCCATCTTTTTGGCCAGGTGGGTTAAGGACCCTGAGCACTGGACAACATTCAGGCATGCCTTATGGGCGGTTTGAAGATCTTTAACCCGCCCGTCGCCGGTCATGACCGACAGTACATTAATTCCCATCTGTTTGTAATATTCTTTGATCATCCAGGTTTCACCGCCAATATTGAATTCGCCCAGGATATTGATGCTCATGGGGACAGAGGAGTGGCCTTTTTCGGTCATGTCAGTTTTGGCCATATCAGGTTTGGACATGTCAGGTCTGGCCATATCAGTTCTGGCCATGTCAATGAGCTTAAACAATGCATCACAGGCAGCTTTGTACCCGTCTTTTTTGGTGCCTTTAAACCCTTCTGAATGAACCGGCAGGACCGGGATATCAACTTTTGCTGCCACTCGTCTGCATACGGCTTCCACATCATCGCCAATGATTCCCACAATACAGGTGGAATAGACAAAGGCGGCCCTGGGCTGATAATCCCGGATCAATTCCAGAAGGGCTTTTTCCAGTTTTTTTTCTCCACCGAAAATAACATCTGTTTCACAAAGATCTGTGGAAAAACTCATCCGGTGGAGTTCAGGTCCGCTGGACAATGCCCCCCTGATATCCCAGGTATAGGATGCACATCCTATGGGCCCGTGAATCAGGTGCAGGGCATCGGCAATCGGATAAAGGACCACTCTGGACCCGCAGAAGACGCAGGCTCTCTGGCTGACAGCACCGGCAAGGCTCTTTTGTTCGCAGGACATATCAAAAGCAGTCTGGCCTTTTTGATAGATCTGTTTTTTTCTGTCTTCGAGTACAGATATGGTTTGCATTATAAAATTTCCTAGTTAAAATTATAGTACCAGTTCAAACCGTTCTTCAGGTGCATCTCTGTCCAGGCGATCCAGAAGGGCATCCAGGATTTTTTCTAAAAGCCGCATCCCGCCTTTGTAACAGACAGACGGAAAATAGGAGTGTCCCACTCGGTCCAGAATGGGGAATCCGTATCGGACAAATGGAATATCCTCATCCCGTGCGATGTATTTCCCATAGGTATTGGCAATAAGCAGATCCACGGGTTCGTTTTTGATCCACTGGTGCAACTGGAACATATCTCCACCTGTTTTCACATTGACGTCATAAGGAAGATCTGCTGTCAGCGATGCGATGCGTTTTTCAAAGTCTTTGCCCGGTGTTCCTGTGACAATGTGAACAGGCATCATGTCAAGATCAATTAAAAATTCCACAAGAGGGATCAGGTGATCCGGGTCGCCGGCAAGGGCCACTTTTTTGTGGTAAAAATACTGATGCATGTCAGTGATGATATCTAAGAGCTGTCCTCTTTCCTCGGTAATAACATCAGGTACACTCACGCCTGCAGCAATTCTTAACGCATTGATAAACCGGTCTGTGGCTTTAAGACCGATGGGCAGGTCCTGAACCTGGCAGGGGACCCGCCATTTGGTATCCAGGGAACGGGCCGCATCGGCTGAGGCCACGGGACCAAGGGCTATGGTGCCGATGGAGTCTCCGGTGGATTTGAGTTCTTCTCTGGTAACCCCGCCTTTGGGATACATTTTATATTTTCCAGTCTGTGGTCCGTTCAGGACACCTGATGTATCTGGAAATACAATGGGACTGATTCTCATTTTTTTAACCATTTCTTTGATTTCCATCATGTCAGAGGGTTCAACATATCCGGGAATGATATTGAACTTGCCATTGGATTTGCCTGTGGATGTTGCAAACTGCATGGCCATGGCTTTGGTCATGTTGGAAAAGCCTGTGACATGGGATCCCACATAACTTGGGGTGCTGGCATGGATAACGGCCTTGCCTTTGGGAATTTTGCCGTCTTTTAAGGCTTTATCTTTAATCTGGTTAACATCATCTCCAATGGTTTCGGACAGGCAGGTGGTATGCACTGCAATGATATCCGGATCATAGGTGGCAAATATAGTGTCAATGGCCTGGACCAGGTTGGCCTGTCCGCCAAAGACAGATGAGCCTTCTGTAAAAGAACTTGTTGCCGCCATGACCGGTTCTCTGTAATGACGGGTCAGAGCACTTCGATGGTAGGCGCAGCACCCTTGTGAACCATGGGAGTGGGGCAGGCAGTTGTGGATACCAAGGGAGGCATACATGGCCCCAATGGGCTGGCATGTCTTGGCCGGGTTTATGGTGAGGGCCTTTCTGGGTTTTATGTCTTTATTTGTATGTCTGAGAAGCATTTATGCATATCTCCTGTATTTATAATTATATTTGATGGGAAAAAAAGTTATTGCCTGTTTATTCCCATACATATTTGGCTGAAAGTTCAGGGTTGGTCTGCCAGGGCGCTTTCAGGTAAGCCCAGACTCTGGAGTTGACCATTCTGTCAATTTCTCTGTAGAAATTGATGGCACCTTTAAATCCGGCGTATGGTCCGCCTGAATCGTATGAATGCAATTGTTTCATGGGAATGCCGCTTTTCTGGATGGCATATTTTTCCTTGATTCCGGCGCAATAGATATCTGGCTTGTATATTTCTAAAAGCAATTCGGTTTCATACTGGCTGACATCATCGATAACCAGAGCATTGTTTTCCATCTCTGAAATCATGCCTTTATACTCTTTGAATTCAAAACCTTTGTCTTCCAGGGCTTTTATCTGCTCTTGTGTTTTTCGGGCTAAAAATTTTTTTTCATCTTTTTCAATGTGAAGTTCTTCAATATTTCGTGAATCCGCATCAATTTTAATTTCCGGGATCACCTGCCTGCCTTCATAATCATCTCTGTGAGCAAATTCATAACCTGCACAAATTGTTTTCATGCCGATCTCTTTGAACAATTCCTGGTAGTGATGGGCACGGGAGCCGCCAACAAAAAGCATGGCCACTTTGCCCTCACATCTTTTTTTAACTTCCTGTCTGACTTTTTCAACTTCTGCCATCTCGTCTTCAATGGTTTTTTCGACCAATGCCAAAAGTTCTGGTTCATCAAAATATTGAGCGATCTTGAGCAAAGATTTCCCCGTGGATTTAGCGCCGATAAAATTAATTTTTATCCATGGAATACCGTATTTTATTTCCATCATATCTGCCACATAGTTGATGGATCGATGGCACATGACCGTGTTCAGGTCAGCTGTGTGGGAATTGGCGAACTGATCATAGGTGGAGTTGCCGGAAAAAGTGGAGACAACAGTGATATTGCACTTGTTCAAGATTCGATCGATCTCAAATCCATCACCACCGATATTGTATTCACCCAGAAGGTTGATTTTATAATCAGCTTCCATAATGGTGTCATCTTCACCCACGATATGTTTAAATACACCGTTGTTGGCAATGTGATGACCGGCAGACTGACTGACACCCCGATATCCTTCACAGGAAAATCCGAACACATTGATCCCCAGTTTTTCTTTCATTTCTCTGGCAACGGCATGAACGTCATCGCCGATCAGGCCCACAGGACAGGTTGCAAAGATACTGATGGCCTTGGGTTTAAAAATATCATAGGCTTCCTGGACAGCAGCTTTGAGTTTTTTTTCGCCACCAAAAACAATGTCTTCGTCCTGCATGTCTGTGGAAAAACAATAGGGCATGTAGTTGTCGTCCTGGTCTGATGTCGGTCTGGTTTGGTTCCGTCGGGTGAGCCAGGAGTAGAATCCGCAACCGATAGGGCCATGGGTGATATTGACAATATCTCTGGTTGGCCCGAGGATAACACCTTTGCAACCGGCATAGGAGCATCCGCGCTGGGTGATGATGCCTGGAACCGTTCTGACATTGGCTCCCATTTCCGGGATGGTTCCGTCCTCATTTTTTTTATTGATCATGATCTGCTTTGACCGTTTCCGTGCTACTTTGGCAGGATATCGGGCCAGCAGTTCCTTTTTCACGTTTTCCGGCTTTATTGTTTTTGGGCCCTTTGCTGTATTGCTCATTTTTATATTCCCATTCTTAAATTATATTAAAAATCATCCAGAACCTTGTTGCCGTTTTCACCGGTTCTGACACTCAGTGAATCCATGATCGGCATGACCCAGATCACACCATCTCCTGATTTGCCGGTATGGTTGGCTTCTATAATGGTGTCTACGGTTTTTTTGACCAGTTTGTCCGGAACCACAATCGATATGGCTCGTTTCGGGATCAGTCGTCCGGACTGCCCAAGCTGGGCGATCGCTTCTTCGTATCCTTGTTCCGCACCCTTTAACAGGGTCATGTCCACAAGACCTTTTCCTCTGCCCAGTGCTTCCGAGGCAGTCATGGAGGAAACACCCATATCAATCAGGGCTTTTTTGGTTTTATTGATCATGTTGATACGGATAATGGTCATAATCTCTTTCATGCCGGCACCTCTTCTTCAGCGCTGGCTTCCATGATTCCTGAACTGATGGTGTAAACTTCATCCACCGGGCTGACAAATATTTTTCCATCACCAAATGCGCCGTTTTCACCGGATTTGGCTGTTTTCATGATGACTTTGAGCACAAAATCCTTGTCCTTTTCATCGATAACCGTGATGAGCATTTCTTTGGGGATTTGATCATAGGTGACTTCTCCGATTTTAATGCCTCTTTGCTTTCCGCGTCCGGCAACGCTCATCCTTGTTACTGCAGGGAATCCGGCTTCCATGAGGGCGGCCATGATATTATGGGTTTTTTCCGGTCTGACAATGGATCTGATCATTATTTTCATTGTTTTGGTTCCTTTATGTTTGAGGTGTTAGGATGCAATGCCATAGGTGACAAGCAGGCTTTCCAGTTCTTCTATTACAATGGGAGTTGGGATGATAAATTTTTTGTTCTCATGGATCTTTCTTGCCAGGGCACGGTATTCGTCGGCCTGGGCGTGTCCGGGTTCATATTCGATGACGGTTTTTCGATTGATTTCAGCTCGCTGAACAACATTTTCTCTGGGGATAAAGTGAATCATCTGGGTGCCCAGTTTCTCAGCAAGGACTTCTATCATTTCTTTTTCATAGTCCACGGCTCTTGAGTTACAGATCAGGCCACCCAGGCGGATGCCGCCGGATTCGGCAAATTTTACGATTCCCTTACAGATATTATTGGCTGCATACATGGCCATCATCTCGCCGGAGACAACAATGTAAATCTCCTTGGCCTTGCCTTCCCGCATGGGCATGGCAAAACCACCGCAAACCACATCGCCCAATACATCATAAAAAACATAATCCAGGTCTTTGTTGTCATAGGCTCCCAGTTGTTCCAGAAGGTTGATGGACGTAATAATGCCTCGACCGGCACATCCGACACCGGGTTCAGGTCCACCGGATTCCGTGCATAAGGTTCCGCCATATCCTTGTTTAAGGACGTCTTCTAAGACAACATCTTCGCCTTCTTCTCTTAACGTGTCCAACACGGTTTTCTGGGCAAGCCCGTTGAGCAGGAGCCGGGTGGAGTCAGCTTTTGGATCACAGCCGACCACCATGATTTTGTTGCCTGCTTCTACGAGTCCTGCAACCGTGTTCTGAGTTGTGGTTGATTTGCCAATTCCGCCTTTTCCATAGATTGCTATTTTTCTCATTTTACGCTTCCTTTTGTGTTCAGGGTGTGTGTTGCATTCATATTGCCTTTCCTTCCTGGCAGATTAGAATAGCAATGACTGTTCCAAAGGAGATGAAAAATGGAATTATTTTTTTAATTAGCTGATATGATAGAGGATAATTCTTTAAACATAAAATTAAGTTTATGTAAAAAAAATAGATATAAAAATACTTATTGCATAATTGTAATTAGATTATTTCAATTATGTGTTTAATTGGAAGATAAGGCAATATCTTTCAAAGGGCTTTTGTAAGACTGATCATTCGGGTCTGTTTCCATTTTTTAAGAGAATAAAATGTTAATGCCAGGGTGTTTTCCCGGTCTGCCAAAAGGGAAAGATGTTGTATCCCCAATCGTTGGGCCCATTGTTCCATCTCGTTTAACAGGGCAGTGCCAAAACCGTTTCCACGGTATCGGGCATCCACGACCAGGTCTTCAAGAACTGCAGTTAAAGAACCGCTTGCGGTTGATATCCGGCTCTGGGCAGTGCACATGCCCACAATCTGGCGGTCAAGCCAGGCCACTTTAACCACGCGATGTTTGCCGCATCCATCCAGCATCATGCGCAATCCTTTTTTGTGTTTTTCAGGATCAAAGGTGAAATCTTTTTCAATTGAAAATAATTGTTGTAACAATTTTACAAGATCATCAATGTCCTGGGTTTGGGCATTCATAATTTTGATCGGGTTTTGTCTCATTTGTATCTCATGCCTCCTATAAAATAAGGCCGATTAAGATTAAAGAGCAAGAAAATGACACACTAAACACAACATAATGTTTGACATGTGAAGGTTCGCTTCATATTCTTGACAAACGGCCATGGGCCGCCCTGGTATTTTACCCTGGCCCACCCACAACAAAACATGAAAGAATCCAGTGAGTTGATCTGTTCTTTCATATAAAAAAATCCAGAAAGCTGGATTAACATCAATATAGAATAAATGGGAGAAAAACAAAAATGCAATTTATTGTAATCGGACTTGACGGTAAGGATAAAAACGCACTTGATCGACGGATGGCAGCCCGGGAAGGGCATCTGGCCATGGCAAAAAAAATGGCAGATACCGGCAACTGGCTGTATGCGGTGGCCATGTTAAATGATGAAAAAAAAATGGTGGGATCTGTTATTGTCTGTGAGTTTGAATCCAGAGAAGCTTTAAAAAAAGAATGGCTGGATAACGAACCCTATGTACTCGGAAATGTATGGGAAGAGATCCAGATTACAGAGGCTGCTGTCGCGCCTTTATTCCTTAAATAGTGCCCGACCGAAAACCGCCAATTTTCCCGATTACTTCGTTGGGCTGCAAATTTTAATCCTCAAAATACTCAATTTATTCTTCAGGTTAAAATTCTCGCCCGCCTTGTACTCGAAAAAATTTTCAGGTTTTCGGTCAGACACTAAATAGCAGGTGCGGGTATCTTGAGCCGGACAATGGTTAAACCAGCTCTGGAGGTTGTCATCCAGCAGAATAAAGTTGAT
>JBDRPM010000085.1:0-14037 GCA_043827005.1 Pseudomonadota bacterium
TTACCAATTTTGGGAGTCGAGTCGCCTGGCCTGCAAGGCGTGGAAATGCAGGCATATCGGGAATATGCCGAATTTACACAACGCAGCAGGACAGGATGAATCGGCTTTCAAAATGTAAATTTATTTTTGAGTGGGCCCTTACTTCAACAGGAGGAGAAATGAAACTCATAGAGCTGCAACAAATCACCAAGCATTACCATCTGGGCCAAACCCCCATGACGGCCTTAAAAGACATTACCTTAAGTTTTGACAAAGGCGAATTCACTGCGGTCTGGGGCCCTTCCGGGTCCGGGAAAACCACCCTTTTAAACCTCATCGGCACCATTGATGAGCCCAGCTCCGGAAAGGTTCTCATCAATGGGGAGGATGTGTCAAAAATGTCTGATAACCAAAAATCCGAATACCGGAACAAAAAAATCGGGTTTATTTTCCAGAATTTCAATTTGATCCCGGTCTTGAATGCCCTTGAAAACGTCATGCTGCCCCTGCAGATCAGGAATGAAAAAAACCGGCCTGCCAGGGAAAAGGCCATGGACCGGTTGCGCCAGGTGGGGCTGGAACACCTGGCCCTGAACCGGCCGGACATGATGTCCGGGGGGCAGCGCCAGCGGGTGGCCATTGCCCGGGCCCTGGTCACGGACCCGGAAGTGGTCATTGCGGACGAACCCACGGCCAACCTGGATCTGGCCACTTCCATCGCCATCATGGAAATCATGCAGAAGCTCAACCAAAGCGAAGGCGCCACTTTTTTATTTTCCACCCATGACCAGAGGCTGCTGGACCGCATGAACCGGCTGGTCAGGCTTGAAGACGGATGCATGGCTGATATGGCCTGCAATTAAAGGAGAAAAATCATGAATATTTTCACACACTGGATCAAACTGGCCTTCAGGAATATTTTAAAAAGCCGGCGCAGAACCTTTGTCACCCTCATGGCCGTTGGGTTCGGGTTCGCATCCATTGCCCTGTTCCAGGGATATATCCACAGTATCTATGAGGGCCTTCGGGCCTCGGCCATCCACGGCTCCGGCATCGGCCACCTGACCCTTTACGCCAGGGGATGGGAAGCCCACGGCAAATCCGACCCAAAAGCTTATATGATCACAGGCCCGGACATGGAAAAAATCATGGCCCTGGCCCGTGAAAACCCCCATGTGGTCCTGGCAAGCCCGAGATTGTCCATATCCGGCCTGGTCTCCAACGGGAAAACCTCCACCATCTTTATTGCAACCGGGGTGGTGCCGGAACATGAGAAAAAAATCAAAGGTGATTTCTATCATTACCAGACCGTTATCGGCAACCCTTTGAATTCAGGGGATGAGGCTGCGGTTGAAATGGCCGATGGCCTGGCCGGGCAGCTTGAGCTTTCCCCGGGCCGGGACGGGGTGGTCATGGGCGCAACCCTCAGCGGTCAGATGAACGCTATGGATATCCATATCAACGGGACTTATAACACGGGAATTGCAGATACAAACGATAAATTCATCAAAGTGCCCTTTGGCTTTGCCCAGGCCTTTTATGATACCCCAAAAGCCGACAGCATTGTCCTTCTCCTGGATCACTGGCAGAACACCGATCTTGTAAAAACGGAATTATCCGGCCGGTTTGCTGCAAATCATATCGATATTGAATTCAAAACCTGGAAAGAATTGTCCCTGTTCTATAAAAATGTCCGGAATATGTTTGACATGATCTTTTTATTCATCTTTGTCATTGTCTTTATCATTGTGATCATGAGCACCACCAATACCATGGGCATGGCCGTCATCGAACGGACCAGGGAAATCGGAACCCTCCGGGCCCTGGGCTTAAAAAGAAGAAGCATCAGTTTTCTCTTTGCCGCAGAAGGCGGGCTTTTGGGCCTGGGTGGCTGCCTGTTCGGGCTTTGCCTCCACAGCCTGGTCTGGGCCGTCATTCATTATGCCCGGCCTTCCTATACCCCACCCGGCAATTCATCACCGGTTCCTTTGCTTGTGGATTTTTTGCCCCAGAGCCTTATCATACTCATGATTTTTATGACCGGACTTGCCCTTTTCAGCGCCATTCTTCCGGCCCGGCGGGCGGCTTGTCAGAATGTCGTCCAATCCCTGACCCATGTATAAAAACATAACAAAGGAGCTCTTATATGAAACCCCTGAAAATAATGGCATTAACCCTGTTGCTTCTTATGGCGGTCACGGCGGTAAAAGCCCAAGACCCCATGGATCTGGAAAAGGCCAGGGCCCTGCTGGCCGAATCCGACCTGTCCCGGGGCAACAGCTCCGGCCTGGAATGGGACATTGATATTGAAAGCCAAACAGAAGAAGACACCCAAGCCAATCGACTCACGGTCCTGGTAAAGGACACCAGCTGCCTGGCCGAGTACCAGTCCCCGGCCAATGTCAAAGGAAGGAAACTGCTCATGAAGGACCGGAATATGTGGTTCATCAAGCCGGGCCTGTCCAAACCCGTTCCCATTTCCCCCCGGCAGAAACTCCTGGGCAGGGCCTCCAACGGGGATATCGCCTCCACCAACTATGCCGGGGACTATACCATTGAAAATTTTACCGAAAAGACCCTGGGCCAGGACCGCTGTACGGTCTTTGAGCTGAAGGCAAAGAATAAAAACCTGACCTATGACCGGATCAGGTACTGGGTATCCCAGACGACAAAAACCGGGCTTAAAGCCGAGTTCTTCACCCTGTCCGGGAAGCTGTTCAAAACCGCCGTGTTTGAATATGACCATAAAATTTTTCTGAATGGCCAGGAGCGGCCTTTTGTGTCCAAAATGACCATCACCGGGGCCGTGGTGGAAACAGAGAAAACCGTCATGGCCTACAGCCGTATCCGGCTCAGGGACATCAGGGCCTCGGCCTTTAACCTGGACCTTCTGGTAAAATAAAGGAGAAGACCGCCATGATATTTGCCATAAAAGCCCTGTTTCCGGCCGTTCTCGTACTGATATGCCTCACAATCCCGGCCCCGGCCATGGAAGGCCTTAACCTGGGGTTCAAGGCCACGGCCCTGGCCGGGATCAACGGCCTTGCCGACTCGGATCTGAATCCCGGCAACAGCCTGGCCCGGCTCCCGGATAAGGAATCTTTGCTTCTTCTGAAACTGGATCTGTCAATTGTCTGCGAAGATTGGCTGGTTTTTGTAAAGCCGAGGGCTGAGTTCTCCTTGAACCACTATGAAATCCAGGGGATATCCGGCGAAAACACTGACGGCAACGCCGATATCCCGGAATTCATGATCCGCCGGGGCCTGACAAACGATCTCTTTGTCTCCTATGGCCGGGAAAATCTCCAATGGGGGCCAAGCTTTCTCTATTCCCCGTCCAATCCTTTTTTCAGTGACAACGAAAAAAAAAGCCTGGTTCAGAATCCTGAGGGCAAAGGCCTGTTGAAGATGGTGATGGTCCACGACGAAGCCTTTTCCGCCTCCCTGATCTATAATACGGACAAGGGGGCTTTTAATGAATCCGGTTTTGAAAAAACCCTGGCCCTGAAGCTGGACTATTCCGGAGATGCCGGTTACGGGTCCCTGATCCTGTCCCATCGGGACCACGGGCCGGAACGGCTGGGGGCCTTTGCCGGAGCCACCCTCACGGACGCTGTCCTGGTTTACGGGGAAGGAAGCCTGCAAAATGAGGGAGGCCTTTTTGGCTCCCTGCTTTTGGGAGCGACCTATACCCTGGAATCCGGAGACAGCCTCTGCCTTGAATATCTCTATTATGAACAGGGCCAGGGCCGGAATCCTGATTTTCTCCGGGAAAATTATATCCTGGTCCAGTTTTTAAAGGATGACCTCATGGGCGGCATTGACCTGGTCTCACGGGTGACCCTTTGTCTTGACAACGGCTCTTCCCGGCTCTATTCCGCCCTGTCCCGCGAACTGGGCAACCATATGGAACTGAAAACCGCCGCCATGATCAATACGAGCGGCGCCCTTGGCGTTTTTCTGGATTACCAGATCCAGGTGGCCCTGGAATATACATATTGATTGAAAGATTGTTTGAATCATGACAATATCCCCATATGAACCTAAAATTGTCAGGACATGCCATGCCGGTCTGTGAATACAGAAAACTCACCCTCGGACATTTGCTGAAGGATATCTTCTATACCTCCCTTTGCAGCCTGGTCATCGCCCTGATGCTCATCCTGACGACCTCCGCCCAGATGACCCTGAAGACCTATGGGGAATATTTTCTCATTGCCCAGTTCATAGGGCTTTCCATTGCCATCCCCTGTTCCCTGGCCTTTCATTTTTTCAAACCCGTCAAAACCTTCTTTCAGGTTGTCATCGTTATCCTCTGCGTCCTTGGCGGAGTCCTTCTGGGCAGCTTTCTGGCCACCCGGCTGGATCTTCATAAATTCTCAGGCGTTTCCGGCCGGATCCCGGCAGAGATGCTTATTGTGGCCGTCATCATCGGCTTTGTCATTTCCTTTGGCTTTATCCTCTATGAAAAATACATCAGTTTCAAGCTCTCGGCCAACGAGGAAAAGCTCAGGCGCATTGTTCTGGAAAAGGAAAAACTCAATGCTGACTTAAAACTCCTCCAGGCCCAGATGGAACCCCATTTCCTCTTTAACACCCTTTCCAATATCCTGAGCCTGCTGGAACATGATCCAAAATCCGGCCGGCAGATGCTGGAAAATCTGACCCAATACCTGCGCACCTCCCTGATCCAGTCCAGAAAGCCTGCCAACCGGCTGGCCGATGAAATCGGCATGATCCGGACCTATCTGGACATCTACAAGATCCGGATGGGAAAGCGGCTGGCCTATGAATTGGATATCCCGGAAAATGTCCGGGATATCCAAATTCCTCCCATGATCCTCCAGCCCCTTGTGGAAAACGCCATCAAACACGGGCTTGAACCCAAAATTGAAGGGGGAGCAATAAAAATTCGGGCCAGCCGCACAGAAAGCATGCTGACCCTGGAAGTCAGCGATACCGGGATGGGAATCAAGGAAAAATCAGCCACCGGGGTCGGGACGGGAAATATCCGGAAACGGCTGGCCTTTCTTTTCGACGGCCGGGCCAGCCTGAATTTTGAAGACCTGGCCCCTTCGGGCCTTAAAGCCATTGTGGAGATCCCCTGTGAAGCAGATCACAGCCCTCATCGCAGATGATGAAACAGAACTCAGACGGCATCTGCTCCGGCTGCTGAACCAGCTCTGGCCCGAACTGGCCATTGCCGGAGAAGCGGACAACGGCCCGACAGCCCTGGACCTTTTTCATGCCCTGTCTCCGGATATCGTTTTCCTGGATATCAATATGCCGGGCCTTTCCGGCCTGGAAGTGGCCAAACAGATCTCGGGCCGATGCTTCATCGTGTTTATCACGGCCTATGATCAGTATGCTGTGGAAGCATTTGAAAGCGAGGCTCTGGATTATATTCTCAAGCCTGTCCAAAAAGACCGGCTGTCCGCATGCCTGGAGCGGTGCAAAAAAAGAATGGCCGCACCGGGAGCGGAGAACAGGGATTTGGGGCCTCTTTTGCAATTGCTTGAAAAAAAACTTGTCCGGGACAAAACCTCGCCCTTTCTCCAGTGGATCAGGGCCCAGCACGGAGACACCATCCGCCTGATCCGGGTGGAGGACGTCCTGCTGTTCAAGGCCGAAGACAAATACACCCTGGTTATCACCGCCCATACCGAATCCCTGATCCGCAAGACCATCAAGGAACTCGAAGAAGAACTGGACCCGGATAAATTCTGGAAGATTCACCGGGGCACCCTTGTCAATGTTTCCGCCATTCAAAAGGTCAGCCGCTCCGTGACGGGCCGGTACGTGGTCCGCCTGGACGGCTACGACGACCCCCTTATGGTATCCCGTTCCTTTTCCCATTTGTTCCGGCAGATGTAAAAAAGCTCGTTTGTCTCGAGTTTTGGACATGGTTGTTTTGTAATCGTATGAGGGCAATTGTTGATCAAACCCGGCCTGATCATCGGAGGCATGACCACAGCTTGAGCATGGTCTCCCGAATATTGATCCTGATCCGGGTTCTCTCGTTTTTTAATTCATCCAAAATCATTCAAAAAAGCAAAGGCTTCTCCTGGGATACGCCCATTAATAATTTCTCAATTTTAATTCAATTGGATGCGGGTTCAAATAGGTCTGGGATTTCAGCCAGGCTTTGTCATATTTCATAACATAATGTTTGATCAGGGTTAGCGGTACAATCAGCGGAACCAGTCCCGTTCGGTATTGTTCAAAAATCGTTATCAATTCTGCTTTTTCATCGGCCATCAGGTCTTTTTTAAAAAATCCCATCACATGCTGAAGCACATTGATGTTTTTCTTTATGGTCGTTTGAAGAGACATGGCTTTTATCAAATGCTGTTCATACCTGTCCAATAGGACGTCCATGTCCATATCAATGCCCTGGGCCACCAGCCTGCCCATCTGCCGATAAATATCTTGATTATGGGAGAGGATCAACAGCTTGTTCTGGGTATGGAATTCAACCAGTTGCCCCAGCCCTGGTTTTGCTGCCACCAGGGTTCGCCATCGCTGAAAGGTAAAAATACGTTCAATAAAATTTTCCCGAATTCTGGGATCATTTAACCTGCCGTCCTCTTCCACAGGTATCCGGGGAAAATTCCGGGTAAAGGCTTTGGCAAACAATCCCGTACCGGTTTTTCGAACAATACCGTCTTCGCCATACACCTTAATGCGGTAAAGACCGCTGGATGGTGACTTGCTTTTAAAAATAAACCCGCATAACGCTTCTTTTTCCAACTCCTTTAACCGAATATTGATCCAGGCCTTCATTTGATCAGTTTTATCAATATTGGTTTTCTGGGTTACCAGGCGGGGATTCTCAGGATCCCCCATCAAACGAATCGCTTCTCTGGGCGTTGGCATGCCACATTCAACCTCGGGACAGACCGGTACATAATGCACAAACAATCCCAGGGTCTGGGTTAAAAACCGGTCATGGTTATGATTTCCATCATAACGGACCTTGTCTCCCATAAGACATCGGCTGATACCGATTTTGACTGATTTTAACAAAGCCATCTCCTTTTCAAGATACTATTTCCTTAAACCCACATGGCAGTGACCACCTGCCACAACGAAAAAAGAAAACCCTATGATTTCAAAGCTTTGGTTGGACTTTCATATAAATCCAAATTATATGATTCCTGTATGACCTGAACATTGACAACAACCCGACCAGTATATAATCTTCTGCTATCTTTTAAAACTTTTTTCTAAATATGTTAAGACAGGTAAGCCCATGCCCCCACAAAATCCGATACTTACAAACCCGTACTGATTAACGGTGCCACCGGCTATGTGGCCGGACGTCTGGTTCCCCTGCTGCTGGCATCGGGCACCATTTTCATCGCTTCGACAACATGTTTTGCCTGCAAACGGGCGATATGATAATATGTTCCCCTCAGAGCTCTGGAGAGCAGGAACATATCGTTAGATTTTTCCATGCGTGGCTTCGTGTCGATAGAGATGGAATGTATGGTGTCCCGGCCAATGTGATCGGCAATCATAAAAAGCTCATCCATCACTTCTAAAAGTCCGCGATTGCAGTCATATGGCACATTTGCTTCTCCATCGGAAATAACAACGAGCAAAGGCTTGATTTCCGGATATTTCAAACGTTCGTTTTTCACCATCTGCCACGCCTTCATCAATCCGTCGGCAAATGGGGTGGTTCCACCTGTTGGCAGTGCTTTCAAGCGCTCCCTGGCCAGCGCCAGGCTCGATGTCGGTCTTAAAATAACTTCGGCTGATTCTTCCCTGAACGTAACCATTCCCACACGGTGTCTTTTTTTACCCGCTTTGGCAATCAGGGCAAGGGCCGCACCCTTTGCCGCCTTCATGCGGGCAAATGTGTCCTCGCCCATGGAATCAGAAGAATCGACAACAAAAACAATCAGGGTTCTTGCCGGTCTTTTGAATATTTTCTTACGAAGATCATCAGGTTCTATGGTAATTTTGTCGATTGCTCCGTTTTGGGCACTCCTGACAAGGGCTGCGCGCAACGTAGCATCGAAAGCGACATCAAAGGCATACTCACCGGTTTTGACCGGGGCGCTGCTGACATACCGGCCAGATTTGCAGCCCGTTAAGCACTTTGTCTGTTTGCCCATGGAATTGCAAGTGATATCAAAAGGTTCAATGTCGATGTTTTCGATGCAGATCAGTTCGTCAGCTTCAAAAACAGTTTTTTTTTCTCCTCAAAAAAAGAAAAGAGCATGTCCACGTTCGACGCAGCGGTAGCACCCGGGGTTTGAGTCGATATATCCTCCCAGTCATCTGAATCATCTAAGGCAGAGGAAGTGCTCTGGACAGCGGGTTTGCCGCCCATGATACTGGAAAG
Source organism: Pseudomonadota bacterium (assembly GCA_043827005.1). Taxonomy (GTDB): domain Bacteria; phylum Desulfobacterota; class Desulfobacteria; order Desulfobacterales; family Desulfobacteraceae; genus Desulfobacula. The sequence goes on from JBDRPM010000085.1 coordinate 8,333, forward strand.
GGTTTCCTCAAGTTTTTCCTGCAACATTTTAGGGGTAGCCAAAGGCAGGTTGGTCATGCGATGGGGCAGGACAAATCTGGCAGCTTCGGCGATATGCTCCTTTTCGACCACCTGCTTTTCGAGCATGGAAGCCAAAGCCTTTGCTGTTTTGACAATTGCAACATCTGACCTGTGACCATGCACCGCCACTGCCATTGAGAGGCGGATGGCCAACTCGAGCATCTGGTTAGGAACGCTGACTTCATCAAAAGAGCCCTGGGCTTGAATGATAAAATCGGACATGGCCTTTTCCGATTTGGAAAATTTTTCTAAAAATGCTTTGGGATCCTGGTCAAAAGAAATGCGGTTTCGAACGATCTGTCGGCGCAAACCCATATCCGCCAAACCCCTGACCGAAAGGCTCAGACCAAACCGATCCAGCAATTGGGGCCGTAAATCACCCTCTTCAGGGTTCATCGTTCCCACTAGAATGAATTTTGCCGGATGGCTGTGGGATATCCCTTCTCTTTCAACATGGTTGATGCCTGATGCGGCAGAATCGAGTAAAATATCCACAAGATGATCATCCATAAGGTTGACTTCATCGATATACAAAATACCCCGGTTTGCAGCGGCAAGCAACCCTGGCTCAAACCGTCGCACACCTGTTTTAAGCGTCTGTTCCACATGCAGGGTTCCCACAACCCGGTCTTCCGTGGCGCTCAGGGGCAGTTCGACAACCGGCATTGTATAAGTATCGGTTTCCAAGATCTCCCCATTCATCAGTCTTTCCAAACAGGTTTGGCACATGATCGAAACATTATCCGGGGGGCAATGATATGGACAATCTCGGACCGCCTTGATTTTCGGTAAAATCTGGGCCAGTGCCCGTACCGCTGTGGATTTCCCAGTACCTTTATCTCCGGAGATCAACACACCGCCTATGCCAGGATTCACGGCGTTTAAAAGCAGCGCTGTTTTCATCTTTTCCTGACCGATGATTGCAGAAAAAGGGTAAATGTTTTGTTTCATAATTTAGACATTAATTTTCCAGTTTTTGCCATACACTCAATGATCAGAACCCCTTTTACATCAATCAGGCGCACTCTGTCAAATTGGAAGTCGAGCATGCCTGGCCGCGGAAAAAATAATCGGACCCGACCAACGGCCATGGGCCGCCCTGGTATTTCAACTTGGCTTGCCCACAACAAAACATGTAAGAATTCAGTAAGTTGATCTGTTCTTTCGTATAAACATACAGTGTATTATCAATCCGTCATTTCCCAGACAAGCGCCATTCTGACATCAAAAATATCAGACCGTCTGGGTTTGATGGTAAAAGTTTCAAACTCATAATTGTCGATCGTGAATTTATCAGCCAGCTGAGTCACTTTTTCTTCAATTTCAACCCCAAGATCTTCCAATGCTTTCCGGAGTTCCTGTATATCCTGCTCCACCCGTTTTACATCCCCTTTTTCTTTAACAACCCGGCCAACACTGCGCATGCCTGTGGCAGCCTTACCAATATTGGCCGCTGAAAACGTTTTCCGGCCAAACAATGCCCCGACCACAGCCACGCCAAATGAAATAAAAGAATCCGCGGTTTTTGAACGGACATCCACTTGTTCCTTTTCAAGTTTATCCATGGTCGAATTGAGCTTGTTTTCCAGTCGCTCCTGCTGGATCTGATATTTTTGGCGAAGCGTTTCCACTGCCTCATCTTTAAGCTTGCGCAGATGATCATTAAACCGAACCTTAAAATCCCCCAGGCTTTCAGCCGGTTCAGACTCAAAATCAGATCCCTTTACCCGGAAAAGCGACATCTCCCTGTTCTGATACAGATAATCTGTAAAGTCTTTTACCAACCCGCGAAGATCCCTGATACGGGAAAACCCTTTGGGCAAAGGATAATATACACTGTTGGCGGGGGGATCGGATTTGCAGTCATCCAGGCTGGTATTTGCTTGTTCAGCAGCATCCCAGTCCGGACGAACAAACATTGTATCAAGATAAAGGCGCAGATTGATGTCCTGAACCATATCAATGTTGCGTTTGCTGTTAAAAAATCGGACAGATGCCCTGGCACCCAGCCAGGGCTCAAACCGGACCTCCTCTTTGAGTACATTTTGCAGATGATAGCACTGCTCAATCGCTTCAGAAAGAACCGGAGGACCCCCAGCACCATCTCTTACGCCTGATTCCATATTCTGGACTGATCCGGATGACAATCTGTGTTCCAAATCGGTTTTGCCTGCGGCCTCATCCTTTTTCTGTTTCATCAATTTTTTGATATCATCCCTGGAAATCGGCCCCTTCAGATAGGACATGACCCACCGTGTTTCAAACAGCAGGGGTTCGTCCAGATGAGCGGAATTCAGCAGGAACTGACGACCCTTCATATCGGATAGCAGCTTTTTCACCATGGCCACATTCAATGTTCCATCACTTGCCCCGACAATACCCTCTACCACCCGGTCCTGATCCTGACGGGTCTGCAGTCGGCCAACAAACCAGGTACCGATATTTGACAACCCCTTATAATCCAGATCCACAGGATTCTGGGTGGCCAGCACCACCCCGACACCAAAGGCACGGGCCTGTTTGAGCAGTAACAGCATGGGTTTTTTAGAAGGCGGATTGGCAATTGGCGGAAAGTATCCGAAAATTTCATCCATATACAGCAAAGCCTTGAGCGATGAAGATCCCTGCTGCCTGCGCATCCAGCCAATAAACTGATTTAACAGCATGGTCACAAAAAACATTCGTTCTGCTTCGCTCAAATGGGCAATGGAAAAAATCGCTGTCCGTGGTGTACCGTCCTGTGTATAAAGAATCCGCTGGATATCCAGGGGCTCACCCTGGGTCCAGGCGCTGAAACTGGGACTTGCCAGTATGTTATTTAAGCTCATGGCCAATGACATCCGCTGGGTCTGGGGATAAAAAGCATCCAGTGAAAAGACCCCGACCTTGTCAAAAGGCGGGTTTACAATATGCCCGATGAGGGCTTCCATGGCCAGATCCTGCCCCTGTCGCCAAAAGTGCAGAAACAATGAACTGAGCAGAATATGTTCACGGCTCTGCAAAGAATCTCCGGAAATATCCACCAGGGAAAGCAGGCTGGTGGCGGTAGAACTGACCAGGCTGTTCAGGGTATCAGTATCATTGAGTACGTCATTGGCAGGTGCCATGAAGCTGCTTAAGACTGAAACCGGCACACCAGCGCTGCTGCCCGGTGTATAGATGGTCATATCGGTCTTGCTGCGAAGAGCTGCAATACGGTCTGTTCCCTGTCCCCAGTCAGCCAGACCGGTCTTCCATGTTTCAGCCGTCACAGCAGCATATTGTTCAAGGGTCATTTGTTTTTTTGCGGCATCTGAGGCATCAACCCAGGGTAAAAAATCCTGGGCTGTACAATCGGGGAATGTAAGGAGTAAATTTCCCATATCTCCTTTGGGATCAATGATAATGGACGGAATATGATCCATGATAACTTCTTCAATAATCCCAAGACCCAGACCGGTTTTCCCACTGCCAGTCATACCGATAATCACCCCGTGAGTTGTCATGCTTTTATTTTTAAATAACAACGGCTGTTGAGACCAAGCCTTTGTTTCCAGATCAAGTTCTCGTCCCAGATATAAAAGCCCTAGTTTTTCGTACGGGTATTGCATCTCCATTGTCTTTGTCTTTAGCCTCCTTTAAAAATATCAGCACTGCAATATATGGTGGTCTCTTGTCAACCCGGATATTTCATGAAATTTCAAACATTTTGTTCTTTAATTTAATAAAATTAAAGAATTGTATAAAAATTTTTCCATTTTTGAAATACCAAAATGGCTTTGGACAAAATGACTAAAATTTCGCCTTGCAGGAGAGCCCGTACCCTTATACACAGCTTTTAAAACCATTAAAAGTTACATCAACAACAGGTAACAAACCAAGTTTAATAAAAGCATATAAAGCCTATTGGATGCCGGATTTTGCTACGGATGAAGGCTGTCATCCTTGAATCATGGATGATTCTTTTTCCAGGTGTTTGAAAATCGTTTAATATCTGTTTCCAGCCCAATTTTTTGAGCCCTGGTCAGCCCGAATTGGCTGAAACGATGGCGATAATAGGGTTTGAGTATTTTTTCAAGCATGTTTTGTATGCCTTTGGGTTCTAACCGGGGGCTGATTCGCTGACACCAGGAACGCCTGGTTTCAAACGGATGTCTGGTGAATCCGGATTGGTTCAGCAGGGTTTCAATGGTCAAAAACGCATCATTGCAACGCTGTTTTTCTTTGTTTGCAGATACAGTGGTTGATGGATCAAGCCGTTTGATATGACCGGTTTTTTTCAATCTGAAAAATAATATCAGTCCCAGCGGAAGGGTCAGCCACAGGCCGTACCGGTTCATCAGGTCAGCACCGGTCTCATGTCTAAGCTTGGACAGTTTGAATCCAAGATAAGAAACAAGATCCATCAGCCAGGATGTGTCACTGGTCTGGCTGTCGATCTGTAAAAAAGAGGGCGGTGTTGTATCAAAATTTTGCCATTGGCCGTTGATATACACCTTTGTCCAGGAATGGGCATCCCGTTGACGGACAATGATGTGATTGCCGAATGGTGAATATTCATGGGCCATGTATCCTGTGGCATAGCGTGCGGGAATGCCGGCCTGTCTTAAAATCAGGGCCGTGGCAGTGCTAAACAGTTCACAATGGCCTGATCTGGTATGGTGTAAAAAGTTCTGCAGGGGTGTTGAATATCGGCCTTTGCCGCTCAAATCCAGCGAATAGGTAAACCGGGTTGAAAAATGATGCTTTAAGAGGGTCAGGATCTCCTGTTCAGATTTGTCTTTAAGCAAAAGGGTTTGTGCAAACTCTATTATTCCGGGCAGTTCTTTTTGGGGAATGAACAGGTCTGTTTTATCTGGTTCGGCATCATAGGAGAGTTGATTCGTATAGGTTACCTTGCTTTTTATCAAGCCTGGCACATCTTCTATCCTTACGGCCTGGAATGGATTTTTTTCGCAACTACCGGCTTTGATCTTTGCAATGGTGATCACACCGGAAGGAAGACTTAAGACGGCTTTGTTCCTGAACGGCCGGGAATAGATGGTCATGGCACTGGTTTTTGCCGACAAGGCCGGGTCCGGGTTGATCTGCCAGAAGGTCTGAGCGTTTTTGGAGGGGATGGCGGTAAACTGGGAGCTGCTAAACCAGTTTGAACGGGCAAATTTATTATAGGTGGCATTGTGGAGCAGATAGGCCTGGCCAGGCACATAATGGTTAACCCATACCCGCAACATGATTTTATCTGAAAATTTGAGTTCTCCGATCTCACCAAGGGCGGTATAGTTTTTAAACGGGTTGGTTAAATAATACTGCGCATACCGGTCCATGGCCCAATGGGTGATCTTTATGCTGGCGGATCGGATGGTGACATGCATGACATGGCCTGAAACAAGAATGATTGATAAACAGATCAGCCAGACAACAGGAGAATATCGGTTTGATCGGGTCTGCCAGAGTGCCCAGGCAGAAAATATACAGATGCTGATAAAAAAACCAGGGCCTTTGACGTTGGCAGAACCTGTGGACAGGATCACAAAGAGAGCATACAAATAGGAAACATTTATTTTCCGGGGTTCATAATACTGCTGTTTTGTTCTTTTCCGGGTGGCAAGAAAAAAAGACTGAACATCGATTTTGCCGGCAGCACTGTATTGCTGGGCCGCAAT